>NZ_JAKUFT010000003.1:0-143700 GCF_022663605.1 Bacillus cereus group sp. BfR-BA-01379 | reverse complement strand
CTTTTACACCCTATATAACGTCTTAGAAAAAATTTTCTCTCATCTTTTTTATTTTTTGTATGTTATGGAATACTTTCCCTAAGACATTGTCTCACATAACTATGTATTACAAGAAAATTTTCTCAAGTCTACACTTTAATTCATGTAGTACACTATTTATGTGGTAACTTTTTAACTTAGTGTACATTTTACCCCGCATTAACGGGCAGTAAATCCCACCTCAAAATTGTGCGAATACGAGGATGTTAGGTGGGAGATAACTGCCCGTAAAAGCCCGATTGGTTCAACTAATAATCAGTGGGGGCTGGCCCCCCACTGATTAAAGTTTCACTTTATTTCATTAATCTACTTTTCAACATTTTAAATTAGGAGATGAGATGTGTATGTGTGGAATTACAGGTTGGGTAGATTGGCAGAAAGATCTTTCAAATCAACATGTTATTTTAGAAAAGATGGCAAATAGTATTCAGCATCGTGGTCCTGATGCTGAAGGATTTTGGTTTTCACCTCATGCGGCCTTTGCACACCGACGTTTAATTGTTATTGATCCAGAAGGCGGGACACAGCCGAAGACATTTCGTGCTGGTGATTATACGTATGCTCTTACTTATAATGGAGAAATTTATAATTTCCGTGAACTGAGAGAACAACTTCGAAAATGTGGTCATGCATTTGAAACGCATTCAGATACAGAAGTGTTACTACATGCTTATCTAGAATGGAAAGAAGATTGCGTACAACATTTAAACGGAATTTTCGCTTTCGCCTTATGGGATGATCAGAAGCAACAATTGTTTTTAGCGCGTGATCATTTAGGCGTAAAGCCACTCTTTTATACTGAAAGAAATGACAGCATTATTTTCGGATCTGAAATAAAAGCGCTATTGGCTCATCCATCTGTTCCTGCTGAAATTGATTCGGATGGCATAAACGAAATATTTGGATTAGGCTTATTTCGAACTCCAGGATGTGGCGTCTTTAAACATATTCAAGAAGTGCGTGCTGGACATTCTATAACATTTACACGTGATAAAAAAGTAGTTAAGAAGTATTGGAATTTAGAAAGTAAAGTTCATACAGACTGTACCGAAGATACATCATCACATATTTTATCTATTTTACAAGATACAGTAAAAAGACAATTAATTGCCGATGTTCCTCTCGTCTGTATGTTATCAGGAGGATTAGATTCTAGCGGGATTACTGCACTAGCGGGAAAAGAATTTGCTGCTGAAAATAAAACACTTCATACGTATTCCGTTGACTTTGTAAATAGCGCAAAAGATTTCGAGCTGACATTTGCTCGCACTGGTTTAGATGCTCCTTGGGTAAAACGCGTTTCCGAACATGTAGGGACATCTCATCATGACATTATTGTGAATGCTGAAGAATTAGCAAATCACTTATTCGTTCCTCTCCGTGCAAAAGATTTACCGAGTGCCGGTGAAATGGAAACTTCACTATATTTACTATTTTGCGAAATGAAAAAAGATGCAACTGTAGCTTTATCTGGAGAATCTGCTGATGAAGTATTCGGTGGGTATCCTTGGTTTCATCAGGAAGAATTACTATATGTAGATAAGTTTCCGTGGCTAACGAATTGGAAAAATACATCTCCTCTTCTACTAAATGAAGTAAATAACCAATGCAACTTAGAAAACTATATTGATACACGATTCCAAGAAGCGATACTTGAAGTACCTACTCTTGAAGGCGAAAACAAAAAATCCGCAAAACAACGTCAAATGTTTTATTTATTTTTAACGAGGTTTCTCCCTTTCTTACTTGATCGTAAAGACCGTATGAGTATGGCTGTAGGGTTTGAAGTTCGTGTACCGTTTTGCGATTATCGATTAGTTGAATATTTATGGAACGTGCCTTTCAACATAAAAAGTATTGATAATATTGAAAAAGGCATTTTACGTAGAGCACTGCAGCCTGCTTTACCTGACGATGTACGTAATAGAAGAAAAAGTGCTTATCCAACTTCACAAGATCCACATTATCTGCAAACAATCCGTCATTTATCACTCGACATGTGCAATAATAAAAACAATCCTATTTTCTCACTTATTAATCATTCTACATTACTTGCCATTGCCGATGAAAGCAATAAAGAAATTAACAATTTTGAAGCAAGAAGTGCTATGGAATACATGCTTCAAGTAAATGAATGGTTAAAAACGTATCACATCCATATCGCTTAACAAAAAGGAGTTCAAGGATAAAAACCTTGAACTCCCTTTCATATTAATTAGCGCATCGCTTATTTTCAGTATCAATAGACCATCCAATAATAGTGGCACAATCTCTACCTTTCCACTGCAGTACATTTGTTAATACTGGTTCAATCTGTAAGCAACTTCCGTCGTGCAATATTTCTACTAATGATTGATCATCATCAAACCTTTGTTTATCACATTCTAAAATACCGTCCGTTGCCATTACAATATGATTCATTCCTTTTTCTAATCCTCTTACACCTGACGTGAAACAAGGTGTATTTGCCGCAAAAATATTTTTCCTACCGATATATTCGTAATTCTTTCGTTTATTTAACCGCCCTTTACCATTCTTCGTTTTCTCAGAATGGAATAAATATGCGAAACAATCACCAACTGATAGCCAATATAAAAATTCGCCTTTTCGTAAACAAATTAAGCATGCAAGTTCCTCATCATTTTGATCACATTTTTCAATAAACAATTCATCTGTAAATAACGCTAATAAGTACATATGTGTATGATGAAAAGCTAAATGTATCGGGTAGGAAAATAACTCTTTTAGTTTCTCTTTTCTTTCTGAAATTGCTTCTATTATATAATCAATATTTTTTGTTTTGTGGTGTGTATCAAAAATCATAACAAATTCAAATTGTAATTCAGGATCCCACCAAGCAAGTACCGCATCTCCTCGTTCATATGCATCACTTTCTTGATTTCCCCCATATACGCCGACTGAAAGAGGACCACATTTTTCAACATGTATTTCATCTACATACATCTGTTCATGACTCATCCATTTGAATGTATTCACAGCTATCATCCTCTCTCTTGCTAAATGTATACCTTTACACATAGATTACCTTATATTTCAATAAAAATAAACTTTTTCAACATTTTCCATCCAAATAAAAGGATTTTATTTCTAAACTAACGAATATATCTTACTATACGATATAAAAATAGGGGGATTTATCATTATGAAAGACATCAATCAACATTGGGAGAGTATTTATTATCACTTACGATATGAATATGAAGACAACCTTTCCCATCAAGCTATTCGTATTTTACAAATCGTTTCTCGTGAGAAAGATATAACAATTGGAAAAGTCGCTACTGAGCTTAGTCTCTCTCATAACACAGCATCTGAACACGTAAAGCGTCTTATTCAAAAAGGATTTATTATAAAAGAAAGAAACAAACAAGATGAAAGAGTTGTAAACCTTACATTAACGATAGAAGGCATTGAAGGATTAGAAAAGCATACTTTACTAGATAAAGAAAAGATAAAAATATTAGAATCTCAGTTATCAAAAGAAGAACAACAATTAATTGAAAAAGCCTTTTCGTTATTAGCGAAGGAGGCAAAATATGCATTTCCTCGTTAAAGTAATCGTTTCCGCACTTATTATCGGCGTTATTACTGAAGTCGCTAAACATTACAGTGCGATAGGCGGCTTTATTGCTGCCCTTCCACTCGTTAGTTTACTAAGCCTATTTTGGATTTCTTTTGAAGGTGGGAACAAACAAGAATTAAGTCAATTTGCGATAGGCGTATTATATGGATTTCCTGCATCCGCACTACTATTATTTATCGTCTATATTGGTCTAAAAAATTCTTTTTCACTTAGTACATCTGTCCTGTTTGGTATAGGTGTTTGGTGCACTGTTTTTGCTTGTCAAAAATTATTTCAAGCTTAGTTAGGAGGGTTTATTATTTATAAACTTGTAGAGGTATTAGGGCAAACTATAGAAGTATATATAAAAGGAAGTAGTAAACAAACGGTAGTCATTCAAACCGGAATGACTTGCTCATTTTATGATTGGCTTCCTATGATAGAAAAGCTTTCACAGCACTTTACAGTCGTTTCATACCATCGCCCAGGTTACGGAAAAAGTGAGCTAGGGAATTATTCACGTACTACGTTACAAGTAACAAAAGAACTTCATTTGTTGCTACAAAAACTGGATATTCACAAGCCAATCATTCTAATCGGTCATTCCTATGGCGGCTTATGCGCACAACATTTTGCGATGCTACATGAAGATAAGCTGGAGGCACTTATTTTAGTTGATTCTACTTCCATGAACTTACACCGACTAGATGAACTTCATTTACCAATTTCTGATCAGACTGACTCGGATGATATGTGGCTTCAAAAATATAATACGTACTCCAAAATGAATGTAGACATGCTTTATAATGAACTAAAATCTATACTCGTTAATCAATCAAGACATTACATTGAATTTTCTATCTCGCCTCTATTATATAAAGCGACAGCTTCTGAACTATGCGAGTGGAAAAATTGTGCCCACTCAATAAAAGAGCTACATAAAAAATTAGAAACACCTTTAATCGTTATCGGTAGAGACCCTCAATATTCTATTACTCAGTTGACTGAAGGCGGCATGTCAAAAGAGGAAGCGACGCAACTTGAATCAATGTGGCAAGAACTGATTCATGAACAATTACAGCTCTCAATACATAGCCAATATATACTTGCCGAACATGCTGGTCACGGAATCGAAATTGATCGACCAGATATTATTATTGAGGCTGTTCAATCTCTATAAATAAAAAAAGGAAGCAACTAAAGCTGCTTCCTTACTTATCTATTCATAATCTTCTTCATCATCGATTTCTTCGTAATACGAATTCCCATTACTTACATAAATAGGACCATTCGCAACATCAATACGTAATACCCATGCCCATGGCACAGCTAAACGCTTATGTATTGCTCGCCAAAAGCTCATTGATTTTCTTTCGTACTCCTGGAACTCCTGAAGTAACTCTTTGTAGGAGGAACCGTCTAACTGAATATTTGCTTCTAGCAAACGAGAATGGGCATAGTACTGCAGCTCTAGTTCAGCAGCAATTTCCATTTCTTCTTCCGTTGCCATACCAATAATTGTTCCATCTTCTGGTACAATTTCATATACGTTGTGAACTTCAATAAGCCCTTCTTTCTCTTTCTCAAACATGTAAACAGCCTCCTTTAACACATATTTTTTATGTTACAAAGTCATACTTCTACAATAACTTCTCTCTTTCCTCTTTTTTTGATAAACTTTTACAAATTATTTATCTGATAATCTGTAGACTGTATTCTTTCAGCAAAACTGAAACAATTATTATCAAAAGTTATTTTATACACATCAGGCATATGAAGGGTTTTCCAAAACTGAAAATCATATTTCGAATCAAAATAATTCATTAGTAATACCATAATATTTCCATGGGTGCCTATTACAATATTCTTACCTTTATATTTTCTTAATATACTTTGCATACATATTACAGCACGTCTTTGTGCTACATCATTTGATTCTCCGCCTTCGTATGCATAATTCCAATCTCCCCACACTTTCTCCATAGCATCATTAAAATCCTGTACCGGCTCTGTACTTAATAACCTTTCACGTAAATCTTCTTCTATTTGTATCGATACATGATATGCATTCGCAATTCCTTGCACAGTTTGAATTACTCTTTTATACGGGCTAGAGATCACAACATCAATATGTTTATCTTTTAACAAGCGTGTTATATTCTCTGCATCACAATGCCCTTTTTCAGATAACGGCCGTTCCCGTTCTTCTTTTGTATATGTAGAGTGGGCATGGCGAACGAAATATATTGTCGTCATTTTTCAACTTCCTTTCTTATTTTCAATCTATATTCAATAATAAGATTGGAAAATCCTGTATTAAAAAAAAGAGCACTTTTCATAAGTACCCCTTTGTTTACATAATAAAATTATTTCATTATAATTTATTTCTAAACTCTTCATCTGTTATAGCCTCTTGAATAAAATAATCTATATTATTTCTCAGCTTTTGGTATGCAACTTGATCTTGTATATCGTTAAACATAATGACAGCTTCTACCTTATTCCCCTTCTTATCTGTCGTATACAAACTTTTTGTCAATACGAATGCGGTAGACCCACCTTTTTGACCAGCGTATTCTAACTTACTATTATTAACTGTTCCTTTGAAAATATTCTCGATTTCTTCTTGTGTTGATTTTGGAAAATAATTCCTACCATTTATCTTCTCCATTATACTCATATAATCTTTAGCATTCGCACCCACTAATCGATCTGACCAAATTCGTTGAAATTCCATATCTACTTTTAATGGGATATCCCGCTTTTTCCATTCTGCTTCATCTTTCATCCATTCATGAATTTGTAACACATGTTTATTATACTCATCCTTTGACATGTTACGTAACATTTCTAACGATTGACTTTCTGGCTCATGAAGCTCTTTTTCTACATACCCTCTCATATATAGTGAAGCAGTATACGAAGAGAACTTGTCGTGACTAGTAAGCTCTAACTCTTTTATACTTTCATTTACTCTTTCTATTCCAAGCTTATCTAACAAATATGTTGTAAAAGAAAGAGTTACTCTATTTCACATGATGTTATTTGTCCATTTAACGTAACAACTATATTTGAGTCGTCACTTTCTTTTACACCTTTTAGTCGATTGGAGTTAGGAGGACCAATTACAACTGATTCCTTAATTGGCGAAAGGTCCTTTCCTAGTTTTTCTGCACTTACACCGTATGCAGCTTGAAATACTTCTGGCGGTGTTAATCTAAGTATGTCTGATCCTTCTGCTGTTTCAAACTGATCGTTATTGAAGAACAAATGTAATTGTACTTCTTCTGTTACCGCTGTGATCCAATGCCACCATCCCATTGGAATAAAGACAGTTTGCCCCGCTTTTACATGATAATTTTGCAATTGATTCGTTTCCGGATTTAAAATGGATGTAACTGCTTCTCCTGATACTACAACATCCAACTCCCACGCATTCGGATGCCAATGCGGTTCTCGCATATGCCCTTTCGTCATAAATAAATCAACAAATGCTCCACCTATCATCGCTGGTAACTGCGTTGACGTAACTTCATATGCAACGTTTTTCTCATCCCTTTTAAAAAAGATATTTTTTCTCGAATCAAAGAAAAGGTTTGGAGTTCCTGAGCTTTTCTTTAAATTTTTATTATCTGGAACATAACCTGAACTACTCATTTTATCCCTCTTTTCCACTCCGAACATTTCTGCTTTCACACTGTATCGTATGGAAAAAATGGATGAATGTGCCTATCATTCACATAACAAAAAAACATGCCTTCATGATGAGAGCATGTTTTGTGATATTCTTCACATTGTTTAGTTAAAAAATAAACTTTTTACTTACCATGATGTAACATTAAATCACTCAGTTCTTCTTCAATGTGATTTAATTTCGCAACGCCTTCTTTCCATTTATGAATATAACGTGATACCCCGACGATAAATAAACCAATAATTGTAGAAAGAATAATACCATATACGATTGTTACAGTACTCATAGTTACACTTCCTTATAATTAGTAATGTTGTTATTAGTTATATTTTTATTATAAACCTTTTTCTTTTAAAATACTTCGATTTCAACTTTTTGTAACAAAATTGATTTTTCTAACATTTCGTTCATGAAAATGGCATATTTTTCACAAATTATACAAAACTTCACCATATGTACTATTACCATATGAGTTATATTATTTAATAGAATAAAGGGGATGATATACTATGACGACTTGGTTTATTGTTATGTTAGTTGTATTTGGGGCATTTAAAATTATCGTTTCTAGTCTTCCTAACTCTGTTATTGAATCCATCATTAGCAAATATGAAACACATCCACAACTTGAAGAAGAGAATTCGACAGTTACAATCAATGGAAATAACTTAGAAGGCGAACAGAAATCCAAAATTATTCATGATTTTAACGAAGGTTTATTTTTAGATCGCTATTATGCACCACCATACAATGAGGGCACGCCTTTAATTATCAATGCAAAACGTGGTAAAAAAGATTTTGTCTTTTACATTTATAGTCATGAAGAGCATGTTGATGTTGTAAAGCAATATAAAAAGAAGGTAGTTGCTTATAGTTTACGCTCTAAAAACCTTCAAAATAATGATATGTTCGTGTCAGCTGATTTAGCTTAATACTCGTATATAGTAAAAAGGAATCCATGGAATATGGATTCCTTTTTACTATTCACTGAAAAATAAGTTCTGTCTTCAGACTATCTTTCGGTAACAACCATCCTTTTTGTTCTACACTCTTCATTAATAATTCTCTTTGTTTTGTTGCAATACTTTCCTCATTTGTTTTAAACGATACTTCTATTACGAAATCATCTTCTATTTTCCCTGTATTACTTAGTGGCCAAACTTCAATATTCGTTTTAATATTTTCAAATTCAGCTGTATACCTTTTCATTAATACAGGTCCATAAATACGAGAATTTTTGAGCATTTCTTCTCCCCAATTCGTATACAACCATTTGTTCATTTTCCCTGGCAACTTTTCTATTAACATGTTTTGAGAAGCTCGTTCGTTTGGTAAATCAAGTACTCCATATCCTTTAGCACTGTAGCTCTTCTTATTTGAAATACTTAACGTTTTCTTCTCAAATCCCCAATCTACTTCTGCCTCATAACTATCAGCTTTATTATCAAATCCATCTTTTTTAGCTACTTCTAGTGCATCTTGAATTACACCGTTTTGAATGGGATATCTTTTTTTATATGTTAACTCAAAATCTTTACTAAATTCTTTCTTTCGAATTCTTGCAAACCAACCTTCCTTACTTAAATCTTTATTTGCCGTATCTAAAAATTGCACTTGTATTCTTTCATAATTTGTACCAGCCTGGAAATATTCTAGTACCTCTTGATTTATTTCTTTGTTATAACCTAATACTTGTTCTGGTTTTAATAATAACTTCACTTCAAAACTAGGTGTCATTGGACTGGCAGCAAACCCTTCTTTAACGTTATAAAGGAAACAACAAAAGAAAATACTTACGAATACAAATACTTTTTTCATATACCTATCTCCTTTTCGTTTTAAATAACTTCTATACGTTCCATAGTAAGTGAATACACATTTTCATACCCCGCCGTGCTAAGCTGTTTCTGTAATCGATCCGTATCCTCTTTCAAAGCATGTACTAACACCGTATGTTTTGGTAATAGTGTATTTAACATTGCCTTAACGTCACTTATACTTTGATGAACTTTATAAGGAACTCGCTTCACCCTACACCCTTTACCTACGCGTTCTTTCAAAACTTTTTCTGCAAAACTCCCTTTAGCAATATGCCCAGTAAAGATAATGGAGTTTCGTTCTTCATGCTGAAGTTGTTCATAATATAACTGCGCTCGTTTCGTTTGCATATTCGCATCACTCATTACAACTATTCCATAACTATTTTGCGTACGGCTGCCATGATCCCTAACGATCATGTTTCTTTTTAAACTGTTCATAAGCCCTTCAAGTTCTTCATTGTTTTTGAGCCAATCTTTATATACGAACATCTCTTGAAATCCATCCAAAATTTCTTGATCTACTATAATGGGAAGTTCTCTATATTTTTCATATAGATACAATACGATATCTTGCGCCCTACCAAGCGGTGGCAACGGTAGTAATGCTATTCCTTTCTTTTGAACAACTCGCTCAATTTCTGTACACAGTTCGTTCACTCGTTCATGTTGCGAAACATCATCAGTATGATAAGCGGCATCTACGATTGCAACTTTTATATCACCACGCAATTTCTCAGGTAAATTAGCTCGTAGTATGTTAGACTCCGCTGAATAATCGCCAGAATAAAATACATATGTATGACTCATATCCACTAAAAACCACACAGCCCCTAATACATGCCCACTATATCCCCACTGAAACCGCAATGTAGGCGTAATCTGTATCCATTCATTTGGATTACTAATCTCATCAATACAAACATAATTTAAATCTTTAACATTTTGATCGTTATACGGTACATTCCATCCTTGCACCAAATTGTAGTTTCTCCATTTTTCGTAATAAGCGGGAAGTTGCTCCTTCGTATAACGAGTCGTCCAAATTTTTTTCTTATATCCATACTTCGCTAATAAAGGTAAACCCATCGTATGATCTTCATGAATATGTGATAAAAATACTGCATCTAAAAATGGTACAACTTCCCTCTCTATTTTTGGATAACTATCCTCATATGATCGATTAATACCACAATCAAATACTATTTTCGTCTTTTGATTTTTTACGAAGTAGCAGGAACGACCATATTCCCCCGCTCCTCCCCATACTTCTATTTTCATCATGCTACCCCTTTTCGCTTTTGCTCCATATGTTGCAGAAGTAATAAACATACTGTTGTAAGTCCAACTGAAACGACAGCCATCGCCATTCCAATAGATACTTCTCCTTGTTCAAATTGAGCGAAAATAAATGTTGCTGACGTTTCTACTGATGGAGGTAGTACGAGAAGCGATGCTACTAATTCTCTTATCGAGATTGTAAATGTCATCGCCCATCCAGCAAGAATACCTGGGATAATAAGAGGCAATATGATTTTTCTAAAAATATAAATATAATTTCCAGAAAAAACACTTCCTGCCTGCACAAGAGAATCATCAATTTGTCCGAGCGATGCTTTTACATACTGCACCGTATAAGGTAAAAAAAGAACGACGTACGTTACGATAACCATGAGTGGTGTATTGTAAATTGACAGGGGCATATAGGGTGAATTCCAGAACAAAATAAGCCCTACCACCATCACGATTCCTGGTACCATATTTGGTAACATACCGCACATATCAAGCCATTTTTCAGAGGGATTTTTCCCCTTTCGAATCATAAGCGCCAAAAACACTCCAATAGTAGCAGCAATAATCGCTGTTATAAGTGAAAATAGAAAACTGTTCCATAAAGCCTCTAATCCTGGAGATCCAATTGTAAACAATGCTTCATAATGGCTCGTTGTAAAGTTGTTTAATTGTAGACCGCCGCCTCTTAATTTTGATAATGAAGCAATCAGTATAGAAAAATACGGGATTCCAATTGATACGATTAATAAACCAATTACATAAACCCATGCTACAACCCGTGTAAATATAGACAATGTATACCTTTTAGATTTCACACCTTTTCCACTAACCATTGCATATGAGTACTTTCGATTCAATACATTTTGCATATACCAAATGAGCATACATGCACTAAGTAATAAAGAAGATAATGCTGTTGCGCTACTAAAATCAATTGGCCAACTTGAAATAAATTTATGAATCTCTGATGTTAACACATGAAATCCTATTCTACGTCCGAATGTAGCCGGTGTTCCAAATTCAGCAATCGTCTTTACGAAAATAAGTAAAGCACCCATTACATAACTTGATACTAATAACGGCAATATGATTTTTCGTAAACGATAGAAAAAGCTTCCACCATGAACTGCTGCCGCTTCTTCTTTACTACTTCCGATTTGAAGTAAAGTATTCTTCAACATGAAGTAAAGGAATGGGAATAAATGCAGACTCATTATTAAAACCATACCTCCTAAACTAAAAAACGAAGATGAAATCGTCTTTAGCATCGGAAAAAACTGCTCGAAATAGCCGTTCGGCTGCATGAACAAAATCCAGCCCATCGATCCAATATACGGCGGAGTCATAAATGGAATCATAAAAATAATATCCAATTTACTATACTTTCCAACATCTGTTTTACTCATAATAAACGCTAGTGGAAATGCAAATATGGTCGCTCCTATTACTACGAGTACACCTAAAAGCATCGAGTTTAGAAAAATCCCAGCTAATCCACCACTCTGCATCACTTCAAAAGGCTTTAAAAAATTCCAACTACTATTTTCATATACACTAGAAAATAAAATGAGGAAAAGCGGAATGACGATTAACATCGCCACAAGTAACAACGCTACCGTCATTCCAACTTGTCTTACTGACATGAATCGATTTACCATGTAATCACCATCTTATTGAAATACTTTCTTAAATTGTTTTCCTATTTCATCTTGTTCTTTCTCAACTGTTTTCCAATCAATATTTAATACCGGAATTTCTTCTACATTCGGTCTATTTTCAGCTTTTATATCTGTTCTACCTGGCAATAAATACGCTTTAGCAACTTGTTTTTGCACATCATCTGATAATAAATAATCAATAAACTCTTTTGCACCTTCTACATTTTTACTATCCTTCATAATCCCTGCTGCTCGTGGGCTAATAACTGTTCCGCTTTTTGGATAAACAATATCAACCGGTTCACCTTTTGCTTTTGAACTGTACGTCATATAATCAACACCAGCAATGACCATGTCTTTCGCACCTGTTACTACTGAATCTAACGCTTCTTGATTTGCCCCCGCTACTGTAACTTCATTTTTCTTAAGCTGTTCAAATAAATTCCATCCATCTTTTCCATTCTTTTTCACATATCCTGTTACAAAGTCTAAAGCTGAACCTGAAAGTGCTGGATCTGGAAGATTCACTTTTCCTTTCCATTCCGCTTTCGTTATATCACTCCAATCTTCAGGCGCTGTCTTCACATTTTTTGTGTTATACACAATTCCTAACGCTGAAGCACTATATCCGAAATAATGTCCTTTATCGTCCGACCATTCAGAACGAAGCTTATCAGCTTGTTTCGCTTCTTTATAAGCTAACGTTTGCCCATCCTTTTTTAATCCTTCCATCGCTGGTAATGATGCAAGTACGACTACATCAACGACTGGATTTTTCTTTTCAGCTTCCATTCGTGCTAAAATCTTACCTGTTGTTCCTTGAAACATTTCTACTTTTATACCTGTTTTCTTTTCAAAGTCCTTTTGAATCTTTTCTGCTAATCCTTTCGGTCCTGCACTATATACAACAATTTTCTTTTCATTCGTAGCTTTACTCTTTGCATCTGCATTGCCTGTCTTTGAACTACACCCTGTTACTACAGCCGAAAATAATAAAGTACATACAAATAAAGACTTAAGCGAACTGAATTTCTTCATACGATTCTCCCCCTATATGATGAATACATTTTTTGGGCACATATAACGATACTGGTTTACCGATGCTTAATTTACTATTGTGATAAGCTGTCCATATTCCAAGTGCCCCCATGTTTACTTTCATTTCATACCGTTCTCCTACATATGTAACGTGCTGAATTTCACCTGTATACATTTCACTCACTTCATTTTTCGTCCAGCTTACATGTTCTGGACGAACCATTTGTTTCCCCTCTACAAGCCAATTTGCTTTGCCAACAAATTTTGCAACAAATTCATGAGATGGCTTCACATAAATGTCTTCTGGTGTTCCTTTTTGTAATACTTCTCCTTGTTTCATGACAATAATTTGGTCTGACATTGACATCGCTTCTGTTTGATCGTGGGTGACATACAATGCCGTTAATCCGATCGAATGAACGATATCCATAAGCTCTAATCGCATTTCTTCTCGCAAAATTGCATCGAGTGCACTCAGCGGTTCATCAAACAAAATAAAATGCGGTTTTGTTACAATCGCTCTTGCAAATGCGACACGTTGCTGCTGTCCACCAGAGAGTTCATGTGGATATCTTTTCTCCATCCCTTGCAGGCGAACTCTCTTTATTGCATCTTCTACTTTTTCCCGTAATTGATTCGTTTGCTTTGTAGCCCTTAAACCAAATGCAACATTTTCAAATACAGTCATATGCGGCCATAAAGCAAAGTCTTGAAATACCATCCCGATATTACGTTCATGAGGAGATGTTTTTATTTTTTTGGTTGAAGAATACATGCACGTATCTCCAAAATAGATTTCACCTTGATCTGGCTCTTCAAGTCCTGCAATCATTCTAAGTAAAGTCGTTTTTCCGCATCCAGAAGGTCCTAACAGTGTGGTGAATTCACCTTGTTTCATGACAATTTGTAACGGTTTTAACGCCTGCGTTTTTCCAAACGTCTTTTCTAATCCATGAATTTTAATATCCATCGTTTCACCTCTCTCCCCTCACTCTTAACCTGCTTTCATTCTATCTGGAAGATTTATACTGAATGTTAATGTACTGTAAAGATTAAATTAAAAAACTTCTAATAAACTATTTATTTCTATAGATTTTTTCTATAGTTAAAATAAAAAAGGCGGCAACTCATAATGAATCTCTTAAAATTAGAAATTGTAGTGCTTATTAAGAAATATAAAAAACTTACGATTGTTGCAGAAAAACTTGGTGTTAAACAACCTACTATTACATTCCATATAAAAAGCTTAGAAGAGGAACTCGGTGTGCCTTTATTTGAATTACGTTCTGGAAGATATTTCTTAACAGAGGCTGGTGAGGCATTGCATCATTATGCTTGTAAAATAGATGCACTTATGAAAGAAGCTAGGCGGGTCACGCAAGAGTTTAAAGATTTTCATAAAGGTGCTATAACAATTGGCGCTAGTTATGTACCAGCAACTTATCTTTTACCAGAAATTATTCACCAATTTCAATGCGAATTCCCAAATATAAAAATAACAATCATGGTAAAAACAGCTCCTGAAATTCGAACGATGCTACAAAATCATGAAATTGATCTCGGGGTAATTTCTGCAGCACCGTTTGATGAATCACTTTTACAAGAAACAAAAATAATACCTGATACACTTGTTCTTGCTTTTTCAAAAGAACATCATTTTTCAAAAAAAGAAAATGTATCATTACAAGATATCGAAAAAGAACGTATACTATTGCATCGTAATCCATCTACAACGAGAGATTTACTTACGCAATGGATGTTAGAACATAACATTACGTTCCAATCTGAAATTGAGTTAGATTCATTAGAAACGATGAAACAAATTTTAAAATATGGGAATGGAGTTGCTTTTATTTCTAAACTCGCTATTGAACAAGAAGTAAACCGAAATGAACTATGCTACATACCCATCCCTGGATTTGAATTTCAACGTAACATTTATACGATTCATCATGAGGACAGATGGAATTCTAAAATTATTTCTTTTTTACTACATAACATCACTTCTTATGCAGCAAAAAATTAAAAGGCTGTCGTTATACACGACAGCCTTTTAAACTATAACTCTATTTATTTTTCTTCGCTTCAATTTTTGCTTGTGCTTCTTCAGCCTTATCTAATGCTTCTGAAACTTTTTTCTCTTTTTCTTTCACGTCATCTATACTATCGACAGCTTTAATGAGTTTATCGATTCCTTCTTCTTCTACTTTTCTCCGCTTTGCTACTCTTTCATTCACTTTCTCTTCTACATCTTTTGCTTTTTGAAGCATATTCTCTGCATTTGATGTTACAGCTGTTTCAAGTGCATCGTCTTTTTTCATTTGCAACACTTCATTTGCAATGTCTTTCGCTTCTAAATACTTACCATCTTTTAATGCAGTTGCTCCGTGATCCATTTTCTCGGCCATTTCTTTATATGATTTCGCTTCATTTCCTGATTTTTCTTTTTCCGCTTTATCAAACCACATCGTTGCATCACTATATTTTTCATCTTTCAATGATTGCATACCTGTATCAATATACGTGTCATAATTACTACATCCAGCCATTACGACTACCAGAAAAAGCATAACAAAACTTAATTTTTTCATGATGTTTTCTCCTTTTCTTTGTCTGCTCACTTTACTGTAACACACATGAAAAAGAGTTTCAAAAACTAAAATACTAATTCGGTCATTTTTGTTATGATAAGTCAAATTTTTATTATTTTCTTATTATTAAGCCGACACATCTACTTGTTTTTTCGCCATATGTTGCTTTACCCCTACTAATACAACTAATAATAAACCTCCACCTATCGTCATCATAACAATACTAGTTGGCAACATATCTAATAATAATCCATATACAATCATACCGAGTGGTGCGATTGCAGTAGCAATTGTTTCAAGTAGGCCAAACACACGCCCTAAATAGCTCGGATCTGTCGTTTTTTGCATATGTACTTGCATCGGAATATTTACAATCATAATTGAAATACCCGTTAACATCATAAAAGCAATATAGTAAATAAAACTTGCCACTTTTGGAATCGTAACTAACAATGGGAAGACTGTACATAAACTTAAACCTGCAAACAAAAACAGTCCCGTATAAATAGAACGAAACGGATTATTCACTTCTTTACGCACTGATAAAGCAATCGCACCCATTAGCATCCCGACCGCTAACATTCCCTCTACAGTACCGAGTTGCTTTGAAGATAGATGCAATGTATGGACGATAATATATGGAAGTGCTACAGTTAGCCCACACGCAAAAAAGTTTACCCAAAGCGCTATTTTCATTAAACCATATATTTCATGCTGCCGTTTTACATATGAAAACCCTTCTTTTATACTCGTCAAGAAACGCTCTTTACTCTCAGCCACTTCTTTTTTGTATAAATCAAATACGATAAATAATTGCACAATCACTGCTAAAAAGAATGTAATGCTATTTAACAAAAAGAACGATTTAATGGAAATGAAACCAAATACAACTCCGCCAATAATCGGCCCTAATATATTTGATAAAGAAGCCGCCGTTTGATTTAAAGCACTCGCTTTTTGAATACGCCCCTCATCTACTAAATTAGGAATAGACGAAGTTAATGCAACAGAATAAAAACTGGCACAAATTGATAATAATGCTGCTGAAATATAAATAAAAAGAAGTGATGGTCCAAATATAGTAGCAAGAATAAACATAATAAGCATCGTTAAGCTACTTAATAAATCAGTGCCAATGACAAGCCATTTTCGATTCACACGGTCAGCTACAGCACCCGCAATCGGACCACAGATCATCCTTGGAAGTGATCCGCAAACGAGCGTAGTTGCAAAACCCATTCCTGAACCAGTTGTCTTTAAAACGTATAATCCCATGGCAAATGTATAAATTCCTGCCCCTAATAAAGACGTCATCTTTCCAATCATCATTAAAATAATATTTCTCGTTGCAATCTTCATTCTTGTATCATGTTGTCCTATACTTACATCTCCCATAATGACTCTCTCCCCTTGAAAGTTAAATTGTGTTAAACTTATTATATAATCGACTTTCCAATTTTTACAACAAAAAGTTAAATTGTATTTAACTTTTAACGATAAAGGAGCAATAATATGGCAACTCTCGGTGAAAAAATTAAAGCGCTACGTAAAGAAAAAAAACTTACACAAACAGAGCTGGCAGGTTCGGAACTTACAAAAAGTATGCTTAGTCAAATTGAAAATGGAAAAGCTACACCTTCCATGAAAACATTACAATATATCGCTGAAAAACTAGAATGTGAAGCGAGTTTTTTATTAGAAGATGATGATGGAGAAACTGTAGAACTCATTACAAAAATGGAGCAACTCATAAAGGAAAACAAATGTGATGAAGTGTATGAGTCCCTACTACCTATCGTTCAAAAAGAGCTCCCTTCTACTTTAAATACGGCTCATATATACAAACAATTCGTAACTGCCGCAGTGATTATAAAAGATTACAACATTGAATCTTACGTAGAAAAAGCTGTTTCTATTTTTGAAAAATATAAGTTATACCGCGACAGTACGGAAACAAAATTAAAATTATCTTTTGCAATATTCACACGTAAAAAGTATGCAGAATGTTTACAACTTATATCTAATATTAGAAATGATTATGAAGAGAAACATTTAGAAATGGATCTTATTATACATATTGATTTATGTTTATATGAAGCCATCATATTACTAGCATGTGGCGATTATGAAAAATGTGAAGAAACGATATTAGAGACACTCGCATTTTCAAAAAAACATCAAGTGTATTATAAAACAGATGTATTTTACCGGATTTTATCTTATCAAAAAGCCATTACAGTTGATAAAGAACAATATTTATATTACATAAAAAAATCTGAGCAATTTGCCATTTTTACAGAAGACACTCTATCCATTGCGATGATCGATATTTTAAAAGCTTACTACTACAACACGATTATTAATGAATATACAATCGCATTAAAACATGTAGAACAATTTCGAGAAAAACTAAAAGATCAGCCCATTTTTCAAGACGACGGATTGTATTATCTTGAAAAAGGAAAAGCTTTATACGGATTAAAACGTTACGAAGAAGCTTTACAAGCATTGCAACGTGCTATTATACCAGATTATATGAACCATCCGCTTGATCAATCGTGGCTTACAACAGCAGGTGCATATCGTGCACTTTGTTACGTCAAACTAAATGATAAAAAAAGAGCTCTTGAAGAAGCAACAAAAGCAAATGAAATGATACAATCGTATCCAGATTCTATTTTCTCTGCATTTATTAAAGAAACATTACAAATAATACAAAAACTTTAAGAATGTCTCGAAATGGTATATTATTCCTCTTTTTTAGCAAAGATAATAATGATGGGAGGAATATAAATGAATATTCAACGTGCAAAAGAGCTTTCTGTATCATCAGAACAAGCGAATGTCAGTTTTCAAGGCATGCCTGTTACCATTCAACACGTCGATGAAAACAACGAAACCGCCCGCATATATGAAGTAAAAAATCCAGGACGCGAATTAACTGTTCCAGTTAATAGCTTAGAGGAAATATAAAAAATGCCACTTCATTTTTGAAGTGGCATTTTTCTTACTTTCATATAAATTCTCTATACCTCTTGTTTTACAACAACTTAAAAAATAAGAATCTTCTACTTCTTTTCTTTTTTTAACCTGCTAAAATACAAACTATGAATGAATTATTCGCACTATATATTAAGGAGGAAAGATAATGAAATTTGATTTAGAAAAAAACAAGCATTATTATGCAGTTATATTCACTTCTCATTTATCAAATGATACGACAGATTATAGTAGCGTTGCCGACAAAATGGAGGAACTTGCAAAACAGCAACCTGGATTTTTAGGTGTAGAAAGTGCACGTGATCATGCGGGACTCGGAATTACCATTTCTTATTGGGAATCACTTGAAGCAATTGACAATTGGAAACAAAACGCCTTACATAAAGAAGCGAAAAAAAGAGGCCGTGAGCAATGGTATGAAAACTTCCACCTACGCATTTGCCGTGTTGAGAAAGAATTCAAGTTTCATAGAGGTACATTGTAACGGTGAAGAAACAATTAGCTCTCGTTGCTGTTCATGAAATATATGGTGTGAACGACCATATGCATCACGTTACCCAACACTTCACTTCATCTCATATCGATGTATTCTGTCCGAATCTTCTACAATCGCAGCATGCATTTCATTACAGTGATGAAGAAATAGCATATCATTTTTTTATGAATCATATTGGATTTGATGATGGAAAAAAGCAAATTGAAGAATTTATTACTCGTCTTTCTAGTCGTTACACACATATTGGACTTATCGGCTTTAGTGTTGGTGCTACCATCTCATGGCTATGCAGTAACAATCCGAAAATAGATTTTATTATCGGATGTTATAGTTCCCGTATACGTGACTATATTCATATGAAACCAACATGTGCTACCCTACTTATTTTCCCTGAAAAAGAAGCTAGTTTTTCAGTATCCACTTTAATTCAAACATTGCAGGAACAAAATAATCCTTTACTAGAAATACAAAAACTACACGGTGAACATGGATTTCTGAATCCGTACACTGAAAAATATAACGAGAACTCTACAAAACAGGCATACAATATAATAGATTCATTTCTTGCAACAATAATCTTATAAAGGAGGTCTAAATGACACTTACCTTACTCTTACTTCTTTTCATATTCATTGCCTTTTTCGCAGCGCTAACTATCATTTTTATAACCGTAAAAAAAGGGGAGTTTTTCAAACGCCCCCACTTACAATCTATTATCGTTTGCATTTTATTTTTTACAAATTGGATCTTATATGTAACAACTTTTTATACGTTACTCCCCGAGAAAGTTAGCGAGTTCATATTCTTACCCATTTGGTTTTTCCTTTGTATTTTAGGTTGTATCGTTTTCTGGCGCGAATGGAGAAATAATCGTGTATTCTCAATATGTATCGGTTTTCTTTCTTTTATTAGTTTTCTATTTGGGTTATTGTTGTTAGTTCTTTCGGGGATGTAATAGAAAAGGAAGAAAAGCCAACTTTCAACTTTTCTTCCTTCTATGTTTACCTTTAGTTTTCACTGTCACTGATTCACAAGGTGTGTAGTATATTTGAGGTGTCGCCCTATCAACAAACATCATAAACGTAATAAAGCCGATAACAAAGAAAATAAACAACGTTAACAAAATTGCTCCTATCGTTAAAAGTACCATAACACCACCCCTATATCGTTCATGTTATTACACTTTTCGCTATTATATGAGCGTAATCCTTTTTAGAAAAAGAAACGTAACAAAATAATCACAATCACTCCCGTTAATACTGTACCTAATAAACTACGAGTATATATTGCAACAAGAAATGTCGGGATTGCTGCGATAAGGTAATCCCACTGCATCGTCTCATGCATAAATAAAACTTGGGCTAAAAGTGCTGCTAATATCGCAATTGGTATGTAATTTAACCATTTTAAACCCCAGTCTGGAATTTGAAGTTTGCTAAATACGAGTAGAGGTAAAATACGTGGCACGAGTGTGACAGCTCCTGCCGCTAGTAAAAGTAATAGTACTTCCAATCTCATTTCCATTTTTCAATCACAACTCCAATCGTCGCAGCTAGTAACGTTGCGATAATAACCGCTATACTATCTGGCATAAATAAGTGTGAAACGTATGCGATTATAATCGCTACAATTGCAACAGTAAGATGAATTGCTAGTTTCGGTTTACTACTTATGAGCTGAAGGACAAATAATCCGATAAACATTGCTGGTAATGCATAATCCATCCCGTACGTATGCGGATCCGGTATCCACTCACCAAATAACCCACCAATAATGGTAGCAAGAATCCAATTTAAATATGCTGTTACATTTAACCCCATCATCCATCTGTCGCCTACATATCCTTTTTGCGCTGCGTGTTGCACTGCCACGCCGAACGTTTCATCTGTAATTTGAGAACCGATCATTACGTTTTTTAATAAAGGCAGTTTCGTAAAGTACGGTGCAAGGGCCGCACTCATTAGAAGGTGGCGTAAATTAACAAAAAAGACGGTAAAAATGATTGCTGAAGCAGGAGCACCCGCTGCATACATACCAGCTAATATAAATTGGGCAGAACCTGCATAAATTAAAGTGGACATAAACGCAATTTCAATGATGGAGAAACCTGCTGTTTTTGCAATTACACCAGCTGCTATACCGATGCTCAAATAACCAAATACAGTTGGTAAACAATCTTTTACTCCTTGCTGAAATGTATCATCACTCTGCAAAGCTACATGTGCCTGAGCTTTACTCATCCGTATCATCCTCCATTCCTTTCATCGTTCGTTTTCCTGTTACGACATGAACTAAATCTATATTCTCACGCCATAACGTATCTAGCTTATCAGCTCCAAATTCCTTTGTGATTTCTTCGATCATAATATCGTGCCGCACATACTCTGTAGCAACGAGAACTAGTGCTGGGTCATACGTTGTTACGGCCCATGAGGTACTATCATTTGAAAAGTTCGCAATTAATACTTCCTCTCCATCACGAGCAATAACAGTTAAATGACCACCCATTCTCTTTTCAACAACGTGAGGCGTCATATAATTATGGTGAAACGTAGCGCCTATTTTTGTATGAGGAGCACCAAATAAAATTGAAAATATATGTACACCCTCCTCTTCCTTTTGACGAATATATGGCTCAATTTCATGAACTTGATCTTCCCAAACAGAAATCCATAGCTCTTCCTTCGCCCTATTAATTATATTGCATATTTCTTTTACAACACGATCATTTGAGCGAATATGCGAAATTACATCTATTTTTCGCTCTTGTTCTAAACCATTTAATTTCTGGTCTAAAAATTCAAAGGACTTTTCAAAATCTTTTCGCATTCGATTCATTAACTCCGTAGCTGGTACTGGTACATATTTCACTGGTTCAGTAGGAACGATATGTACTGCTCCTTTATCCATTAATTTACCAAGTACTTCATAAATCATCGAACGAGGTACCCCTGTTTGCTTACTCACTTCATATCCTGTTACTGGGGAATGTTTTAGTAGTCCAATATACGCTTTACATTCATACTGGGAAAAACCTAACTTTTGTAATTCCTTTATAATCTCATCCATCGGTAACCCCTCACATTATATATAACTCTCATCTCAAAACGATACATATACATTAGTAGTTATTGGTATACCTACTAATATAAAAAAACAGACCCACAAAGTCAATTGATAATTCTGAAATTTAATCCAAAAATAAAAAGCCTTCTAATTAAAAGGCTTTTTCTACATACTATTCCACTTATTTTAGCTGCAGCGTATTTAATAGATTCTCCTCCAAATGCTCCCGTAAAGTAGAACCTGCATACTCTTTCCTAAATACACCGGCCTTCACGAATAAAGGAATAACTTCACTAAAGAATAGATCTAGTGACTTTGGAGGTCCTCCTGGGATAGCAATAAATCCATCTAACGCTCCCGCCTCAAACCTATCCATAATTTGTTTCGCAACGTCTTGCGCTGTACCAACCGCAACCCAATGAGCCGAACCAACAACTTCTGGTCGTTCTAGTATTTGTTCAACAGTTGGTTCATTTTTAATAATGTAGTTCCGTAATAATTCTGCGTGTGTTTTACTGCGAACAGTTTGATCCCGACTTGGTAGCATCTCTTCCTTAATCTTACTTTCTAGCGGAATCCCTCTCGCATCTAGCCCGAGAACCATTTCAAGTAACGAGTATCTCTTCTCTTTTGTGAGATGTTGATGTGCTTGCCTATGCATTTCTAACGCTTCTTCATATGTATCACCGATAAAGAAATATAGTCCAGGCAATACGCGTATATCATCTTGGTTACGGCCATGCTGTTCTGCTCTTCTTCTTAAATCTTGACGCAGTTCCATTCCGGACTCTACATCTGGCGTTGCAGCAAAAATTGCATCTGCAACAGAAGCAGCAAAATCCCGCCCTGATTCTGAAGCACCAGCTTGAAATAATGGCATTTCCCCTGCAATATGCTGCGGAATATTAAGTGGACCTTTCACCTTAAAGTATTCGCCATTATGCTCAATAGGTTTTACCATCTCTCTAATAACATCCGGATTATCTACTTTCAAAACTTCATTGGGATGACTTCCCCAAAGTTTTCTTACTAACGCTGTACATTCTGCCGCTTTCGCGTATCGTTCCTCAGATGATGGCATTCCTTTCTCGCCAAAGTTTTCAGCACCATCAATGGAAGTAACAATATTCCACCCTACTCGCCCATTACTAATCCAGTGTAAAGATTGTAATTGCCTCGCTAATATATATGGTGGATAAAACGACGTTGAAGCAGTCGTAACGACTCCAATTTTTTCTGTTGCATACGCAATAGCAGTAAACAGTAAAGTCGGATCTAAAATGACATTCCCTTTATTACGAGCAATTAAATCCGGATGCGCCACTAAATAATCCGCTTTAAAAACAAAATCTAACTTCGATTTTTCTGCCTGTTTTGCTAACTCTACTTGCTCGTTAATTCCTGAATCAAATATACTATCTTCTTCTTTCTTTCTAGAAATTAAACATAATCCAATGCAAAGTTGTTTTTTTATAGACATACACACCATCCCCTTATTTTTAATTTACCTAGTTAAGCAATGTTGCTGTCATTATGAAATTCCATTCTTATGAAAAAAGATAAAATGATATTGATAATCATTATCATTTTATGGTGTAACCGAAATAAAAGCAATAATAAAAAAAGACTTCCGCTATGGGAAGTCAGTCTCTTATCTCAATATTTCATTCGCTTCTTTTTCATAAATTTTATCAAATGAAGTCATAACGCGTTGTGATGCTGAAATCATTTTTTGATCTGTCATAAGATCAGCCATCTCTTTCGTCAAATCTACATTTGAATTTTCTAGCATATGATTTTTCACTGCCCCTGTTCCGTTCGGTAAATCAGCAATGTTTCCTTCTGCTAGTGTAAAACTTTTGTTCTCTCTTTGCATTAGACGTGCATTTGCTTCTGCATCTACTGTTTTTGTTTGCAACTGTGCTATTACTATTCTCTTAATATCTGGGTTTTGTAAAGTTCCATCATTAACTTCTCTATAAATTTCTCCATTATTAGATACGAAGAAATTAACATTTTCCGGAATTTTAATACGTTCATTATTTACATCCATAACATAAGCACCAGATGATGTTTGCAGATCACGATCACTATTTACTGTAAAACTACCATCTCTCGTTAAAAACGTTTCATCGTTTTTAGATGTAACGAAAAATGATGTTGTGCCAGCTGTACCGTCATCTAAAAAGAAATCTGTAGCACTATTGGTCATTTGTATATTTCCTTGTACTAAGTTCACATGCGTTGCGGCTGGAACTACAGCGTAATCGACCGAACCGATATTTGTCACAGCTCCATCTCCGCGGCGATATGTGTCTTGTACATCAAATACTTTAGAAGTCATATTTTCTGCTTTAAATCCTGTCGTTTGAGCATTTGCAACGTTATTCGAATGAACATTAATGCGCTGCATGTAATTCATCATACCCATAGAACCTATATAAAGACCGTTCATACTTATTTGAATAAGGCGGTTGCCTTATCCTTCACCTCTTTTCTAGGATGTTTGCAACATTTGTTTCGCTAAATGTTCAGCTGTAGCGATATGTATATGTTGCTTCACGTCTTGTCCGTCTGTCATTAATACAATTGGAGCTGACGATACTGCTGGAATTTTCAACAATTCACCACTACTTGCTGTTTCATCAAATTTCGTAAATACGATACCATCAATATGAATATCTTTAAAATTTGTAATGATTTCAATCATATCTTTACTTTTCATCGACGCTGATAACGTTAAACAAATATAATCTGGCTCTACTTGTCCCATCGTTTCAATCATTTCTTCCACTGTCTCTGACGCACGATAATTTTTTCCAGCTGTATCAATTAAAATATAATCGACGCGCGCTTCTTCTTTAAAATACGTAAGCGCTCTTGTCATTGCAGCCTCATCACGTACAGCGATCACTTCAAATCCCATTGTTTTTACGTAATCTTGCAGTTGCTGTACTGTTCCAATGCGTGAATGGTCTGTCGTAATAAAACCAACCGTTTTTTTCTTACCGTGAAACTGCCATGCCATTTTCGCAAGTGTCGTCGTTTTTCCAACTCCAGTTGGACCGATTAATGCAATTGTTTGCACTTCTTTTTCAAAAACGTTTTCTGTGTTGAAATGAGATCTCATATCTTCCAATATATATCCGATCACTTCTTCTTCTGTAATCATCGTCGCATTCTCGAACTTCACTTTTAACTTTTCAGCATATGCATGAATGAAATATTGTTCTACATCGTTTTGCTCTAGCATGCGAATTACTTTTTGAATAATAAACGGTACAGATTCTTGCTTTTCTTTTTTTACAACCACTTCTTCTTTCTTGACAGGAACGACTTTTTTCACAGTTTTTTTCTTTTTCGTTACTTTCGTTTCTTCCGTCTGTTTCACAACGACGATACCTTTTTCAAACATCTTTAATAGTTTCTCTTTCTTTCTTGTCCATTCTTCACTATTTCCTGTTTGCATCGCCGCATATGACATAGAAGTCGTCACGTTTTCTAAATTGTGCAGTACCGATTGAATTCCGTTCGCCTTCACAATTTGTTCTGAAGGATCGTTCACAACATCCATTAATTGTTCATGAAATTGAGCTGTACCTTCGTTCACGTCTTCTTGTTTATCCTCTGGAAAAGCAACTAACATTTCATAATTCTTTTTCCAAAAAAACGGGATATTTCGTTTTACACTTTCATCGACAACGTAATAATAATCTGTACCATATTGGTCAAATAACTTTCGATACAATTCATTTTTCGAAGCTGCTTTTATTCGCATTAACGCTTCTTTCTTTTCTGTATTTTCCATTACTTCACCCCCTACTATTCAATGTAAGCAATTTGATCTACAACAATTTCTGGAGCTAATTCACTAATACAAAGTACTTGCGCTTCTATTTGATAACGCTCTAGCAGTCTTACAATCGCAAACCTGAAATCTTTTCTACGCGTTAATAATACTGGTTCTCTTCCCATTAAGCGGGCTTGTTTAAATACGCGTTGTACTTGCTCAACGACTCGCGATTCTAAATCTAAATCCCAGTTTAATAAATAACCTTGATAAGAATTGTTCACAACGTCCGCATCTAACTCGATTGAATCTGAGAAGAGCGCCGCGTATATTTTACCGTCAGGATTTTTCGCATTTTCACAAATCACTTTTGAAATACATTCACGGACGAATGACGTTACACCGTCAACGTGGTTTTGATAAATTTCTTTTCCATCAATAATACCTTCAATAATGGTTGGTAAATCACGAATAGAAATGCCTTCTTTTAAAAGTTGTTTAATAACATTTTGAACGAGTGATAAGTCGATTTCTTTCTTCTTAATCTCTTCTAATAAAACACCGTTATCATTTTCAAGTGAGTTAATTAAGTCTTTTACATGTTGACGCTGAATTAACTCATGAAGATTACGTCTAACGATAACATCTAAATGCGTAATTAATATGCTAAGTGGCTCTAATACTTGATAGCCTTTCATCTGCGCATCTTGTACCATATGCTCTAAAATCCAATATCCATCTTCACCGAAAATCGGATCTTTCGCTGGTTCTGCATCTAAATCGGCCATTACATTCGGTGTTTTCAGTGCTAATAAGTACCCTGATTTTAAAACACCTTCAGCTGCCTTCGCACCTTTAATACGAATAATGTAACGTCCGCGTGGTCTAAAACTCGTATTATCTTTAAAGTTAATGCCAGGAACGTTAATACCAAGATCGGTAATAATCGACTTCCTCATTAGAACAACTTTATCACGAGCAGTTTCCCCATTAATTTTCTGCTTTACAAGTGCTGCTAAATCTAAACCGAGTTCTACTATAATTGGATATTTATCTGTAAATACTCCGAATGAATCTTCCACTTGTTGCAGTTGCTCATCTTCGCCTTGAATCATTTCTATTTCTTTTTGAAGCTCGTCTTCTTTTTCTTTCTTTATTCGGTTTTTATTGCGAACTCCTAAGAATATAATTGTTCCACCAACGAGTGCGAATGGTAGAAATGGTAGCGGAGTAAAAATACCCATTGCTATAAATAAACCACCAAGCGCATATACAACAACTTCATGCGCTAATAACTCTTTAAAGATACCTTCCGTTACTGTATCCGGTGAACCGTCAAATACACGCGTTACGATAATACCCGTTGAAATCGCAAGCATTAATGAACCAATTTGGTTTACGATTCCATCACCGACAGTTAACTGTGTATAGTGAATAGCCGCATCTGCAAAGCTCATTCCTTGCTGCATCATGCCGACAATTAAACCGAAAATAATGTTTACGAATAAAATGACAATCCCGAAAATAACGTCCCCTTTAATGAACTTCCCGGCACCATCCATCGCCCCGTAAAACTCTGTTTCCATATTTAACTTTTTTCGTTTTGCCTGTGCATCTTTTTCAGTAATAATACGCTGGTTTAAATCTGCATCGATTGACATTTGTTTCCCGGGTAAAGAATCAAGTGTAAAACGAGCCGCAACTTCAGCTGTACGAGACGCACCGTTTGCAACGATAAACTGGAATATGATTAATACTATAAAAATAACGATACCAATTAATAAGTTCCCGCCAATTACGAACTGACCGAACTCTTCAATAACATGCCCCGCATTTCCGTCTGTCAAAATCGCTCGCGTCGTCGATACGTTAATCGATACGCGGAAAATCCCGATTAATAACAACATCGTTGGAAATGACTTTAATTCATCCCACTCGTTAATACTTGTTGCTCGCATATAAATAAGCACTGACATACTTAGTAGAAAAACGATAACGATATCAAGTATAAATGGTGGCAGTGGAATTAAGAGCGCCACTACGAATGACGCTGCTAGAAAGATAGAAAAATAGGTTCTTGCAGAATCTATCTTAAACACAAGAGATCTCCTCCAACCGCGCTATTATACTTCAAGCTCATTCGTTTGAATTAAATAGCGCATAACTTCAATTACAGCTACGTATAAATCTTCTGGAATCGTCTCATCTTCCTCGACTTGATAATATAAAGAACGAGCAAGCGGACGGTTTTCCACCATTGGTATTTCTTGTTCGCGGGCAAGCGTTCGTATATATAATGCGAGCTCATCTTCCCCTTTTGCAACGACAATTGGCGCCGCATCAACCTGTTTATTGTACCGAAGTACGACCGAAATATGAGTCGGGTTGTTTACAATAAACGTTGCACCATCCATTTTCTTCGCAATTGTCCCTTGCAAGATGGCATGCATAAAGTTTTTTCGTTTCCCCTTTACTTGCGGGTCCCCTTCATTATCTTTATGCTCTCGTTTTACTTCTTCTTTTTTCATCTTAATATCTTGTTCGTATTCCCACTTTTGATATATAAAATCAATAATAGAAAGAACGATTAATATAATTAAAATAGCTAAAAAGATAAATTTAATTTGCCTAATAATTTCAGTAAGTGACGCAGTCCAGTTAAATCCAATCATACTCACGATCTTCTCTAAATTCTTTTTAAACAGAATGTAAGCGACGTAACCGATTAATCCCATATAAAATAGTGATTTCAAAATATCTACTAAACTTTTACGACTAAACAATCTCGTAAAATAGTTTTTCGGATTAATACGTGAAGCTTTCGGCTTAATGACTTTAGAAGAAAATAAGAAACCGACTTGAATCATATAATTAAATAAATGAAAAGCGTATACGAGTATTAATATCGGTGCTGATACTTTTAATAATAAAATGCCCATTAAATAAAAATACTGTGTTGAATCTGTATTTTTTCCAATTTGATCAAACAGTACCGCTACAGAATTTGCAATCTCATATCCGAGCCAATCTCCGAAAAAGTAAACGACAACTGCCAATACAAGTATGGAAAATAAATTATTTAAATCTTTACTCCGGGCAATATTCCCTTCTTCACGCGATTTCTTACGCTTCTGCGGGGTGGCCTTTTCTGTTTTATTATCCTTTGCCATGCGCGTCCCCCTACTTCGTTAAGAAAAAGTTAAATAGTTTTGTATATTCCTCAAGCAATACGTCCGTCATATTTTTAAACACATAACCAAGCATCGGTACACTCATCGCAATAAACAAAATACCACATGTAATTTTAATGACGTACGCATTCATAAAAACGTTTAATTGCGGAGCGTTTTTTGCGATTAAAATTAAAACAAAGTTAATGATGAACAAACTTCCCATAAGCGGAAGAGCAATTTCAACCGCTGATGTAATCGCAAATAATAACGTTGCGAGTAGACTATCTAGAAAACTAGTCGTCAGCAATTTTGAAATCGCCTCTGTATATTGAAACGACTTTAAAATCGTGGCAACGAAATAATTAATGCCGCCAAGTGAAATAAAAATAATGAGAAAAAATATATCAAAAATGGTTGAAAGTAAAGTAGACTGTGAACCTGCATTTACATCAAACAAACTTGCCTGTGATAAACCGATATCAAAGTCTAAAATATGCCCAGCCATTTTTGGAATATTCCACAGCATTTCTACAATTTTTGAAAGCGATAATCCAATTACAATTTGCGTACCTGCATAAGCTGCTACGTCCCACGTTGTCTTTATGTGAGAGACATCAACTTGATCGGCAACTGTAATCGAAAGAGCAAGTCCTACTGTAACCTTCGCCATCGCTGGAATGGATCGACCTGAGAAAAACGGTAAAAAATATAAAAATGAAGTAATGCGGCAAAACGCAAAAAACGTCGCCGCCCATAATTCCATATTCATTTCAGTTCACCTATCTTAGTACGAACGCAATAGCGATGGGATTTTATCAAATAAATCTAAAATAAGTGTCGTTAACTCTTGAAACATCCACGGACCTAAAATGATAATAACGAGTACAATACTCGCCATTTTCGGTAAAAACGTCAGCGTTTGCTCTTGAATTTGCATCATCGCCATAATGACAGCGATAATAATAACGACAATCATACTTACGCCGGCAACCGGCATTAAAATCATAACCCCTTTATAAAAAAAGGTTTGAAAAATATCTATAATTGGTGACGTATTCATTTATATGACTCCTATCACATAGCATCAAACGCTTCAGGCGACCGTTTTAAACATAATGTCGACGATTTTTGTATATCCACCTAAATATACGAAAACGAGTATTTTAAATGGTAAACTTAAAATCATCGGCGGTACCATCATCATCCCGAGGTACATTAAAAGTGTACTAATAATCAAATCTATAAATACAAACGCTAAATAAATGAACATCCCCGTTAACAATCCTTTTTGAATTTGCGTTAACGTAAAAGATGGCACGAGCGTAAATAAAGAAAGATCTTTCAAATCTTTCGGTAACTCTTCTCCGCGCACTTTCAGCATCATCTTTAAATCATGCTTATACGTATGTTTTGACATATACTCTTTCATAATTGGAGCTGTCGTCTCCGCAGCTTGACTTACAGTTATTTTCTCTTTCGTCATCGGATCCCACACATCGCTCTTCAGCTGCCCAAGTACAGGCTGCATCGTAAAGAGTGATAAAAATAAGGCAAGTCCAACGAGTACTTGGTTCGGTGGTAAATTCATTACCCCAAGTCCTTGACGTGTAATCCCAAGAACGATCATAAAATAAGTAAAATGTGTAAATAATAGAACGATAGAAGAAGATAATGATAAAAGGGTAACGAGCGCAAATAACTGTACACTTGAATTACTCGTAAACTCTTTTCCATTTTCGAAATTAATAAAACCGTTTTGGGCCGCATACGCTGGATTTACAAAAATAATTGAAAAAACGATAGAAAATACGAAAATAACGGCTAATAATGATAACTGTTTCTTTATTCTCATGATGGATCCTCTACTTTTTTCGTTTCACTCTTCACCGCATCTTCTAGCGCTTGTTGAAACTGATTTCCTGTTCCTGTTAATTGCACAGATTGTACACCGTTATTACTAATAACAGTGAACACTTGCTTGCCGTCTACTTCAAATAAAAAAGCGCTCGTTTGATGATTTAAATACACGCCGTCTTTCACTTGAATATGGCCATTTTCACCTTGTTTAAAAAACTGCTGCTTGCGCGTCTTTTTCGTCATATAATATGCACCGTAGCCGAGCGCACCAAACAGTAAAACGACTTGAAATAAGGTCGTCATATACGACATATGACTCCTCCTCTACTCTTTATCTAGCATTTGACTTTGCGCTTTCATAAGCGCAGCTTGCTTCTTGTCAGCTTCAATTTCAGAAATGATAATACCGAACTTCTCGTCCATTACGATTGCTTCACCTATGCCGACTTTCATATTACTTAAATACACATCTACTTTATGCCCTAAGTTTTTCTCTACTTCAAGAACATCGCCCACTTTTAATTGCTTCACATCACCGAGCGTAATAGATGATTTCCCAAGCTTTACACCAAGTTCAATCGAAATATCCGAAACAGTATCAATATGTGCTTTACCCGCTTCATTTCGCTTTCCTGCAAATTCTTCTAATCCCATTAATGACACAGGAGATACTTCATGCTTCATATGGATCCTCCTACTCTACAAAACTTTTAAATAGGAGCGCCTTACGCGTTCCATCTTTTCCAATAAAACAATTAAATTTATGCTTTCCATCTACAAAACCAAGCAATTCATCCGAAACTTTCGTATGAAGCGGAATAATATCGCCTTCTTCAATTTGTTCAATGTCACCCATTGTCATCTTCTGCTCACCAATCGCAACATGAACAGGTTTAAACACTTGATTTACTTTCACTTCCACTTCAGACGTATACTTTTTACGCTTATCCGAAGAATGTTCGACAATATTTTCAGACGTTAACTTATCCATAATTTCTTCAACAGATAAGAACGGAATACCGATACGCACCGTCGTATTCCAAAAATCCGTTTTCATATTTACGTTCAGTAATGAAATGATATCGCTCGCTGTCGTAATCTTTAATGCATTCGGATCCGTCTCAGTCGTCACAAATTTCGGTTTAATTGCCACAACACTTTCAAACGATTGCTCTAAATTTTTACATAGAAGTGCAAAAATATTATCAAGCGTTAAAAACTCAAATGCAGTTAACGGTCTACGCATCGTAAAATTACGTTTACTATCTCCGCCAAGCCAACACTCATGAATATAAATAACAAATGCTAAATCAATCTCAATAACAATTTCTCCAAGCTCTGGAAGTCCGAGGTCAATGACGCAATATAAATAATAATCTTTCGGCATTTTCTCCACATACTCACTCGTAAACGGAACTTGCTCCACTGTCGAAGGATCTAACTCAATCGGAATACGCATACGTGCAGATAACGTCTGTGATGTCTGTTTACCAAACGTAGAAGCAATCGCTTGCAAACTACGTAAATGTTCAACACCGAACTTCTCCGGTCTATTAAAATCATACTCTTGAAATTTATCTTGCTTCCCTGCTTCTTGTGCGAAAGCTGGCATTTCCTCGCCTTCATTTACCGCCTTCAGCAGGGCATCAATTTGCTCTTGGCTTAATTTATCGCCACTCATGAAAATCCCCTTCCCTACCTTTTCAATTCAACGATTTCAACGTACATCTTTCCATTTTTCGTCAAAATCTTTCCGGTTCCAATCTCTTCATTCTCAAGCATAAGACGCACCGTATTTTTCGTTGAATTTTCAAGACGATACAATGTACCTTTCGTAATATGAAGCAGATCTTCAATTTTCTTTTTCGTATTTCCGATTTCAAAATAAATTGTTAACGGAATATCATCTTGTAATTTCAAATCTAGCCAACTCCCATATCATGTTCACGAAAATTTCATGTTCTCTATTTATATAAATGAAATTTCTTATTTCGAAACGTCGATATTTAATATTTTTTTAATATATCCTTGCGTTTCTTTAAATGGAGGTACGCCTCCGTACTTTCTCACATTACCAGGACCAGCATTATAAGAAGCAAGCGCTAATACTAAATCACCGTTATTTTTCTTTAAATAACCGCTTAACTCTTTCACGCCACCTTCAATACTTTCAGCTGGTGAAAATGGATTTTTTATCCCCATCTCTTTCACATTCGCCGGCATAAGCTGCATAAGCCCCATCGCCCCTGCATGCGACACCGTTTTCGGATTGAAATTAGACTCTACTTCAATCATTTTTTGAATTAACGTTTTCGGAATTCCGTATGAACGGCTCACGCGATCAATAATATCCTCATACTTCCCTTCATTTGAAGAACGTATTTTTTGAATATTATACTTCTTCGTTAATCCCCACGTATCAACAGCCTCATTTTTCGTTTCCGGGAAACGTCGTTCAAACTCTTTTTGTGCAACTTGCACTTCATCAACTTTCTTCGTTTCAGGCTTTTCTTCCGGCTTACTTACTTCCTCTACTTTATGAATAGATTCTAACGGTTTATTTACAACCGCTTCTATTTTCGTAGATTGTACCGGCTGACTCATATCCTCTACTTTTTCCGGCTGTGTAGTAGCCTTCGTTTCCTTCATAGGCTCGCTTTGCAACTTCTCTTGAAACCTACTACTAACAAACGCCTGCGGACTACTTAACTTTTGCTGAAACTGTCCTTTTTTATATGCAAGTACTTCTTTTACTATATTTCCAACTACCATAATATCACCTTTTCGGTAAACAAAGATAATCTAATATTAGAGTTTTTTCGTAAAGTTTGCAATAATCCTTTGCAATTATATTGTAATAAAAAAACGACTAAATTGTTAAACTGTTATTTTTTTATATTTATTAATTCAAATTTTCAGTTGACACCCATTATAGCAAGGCTTACAATAAATTCGAAATCGATTTTTTCGCATATTACCGTTTTTCAATTTGCAGAAAAGTCAATATAAAAAAATGGGGGTTCTTTTACATGAGAATTAATACAAACATTAATAGCATGCGTACGCAAGAATACATGCGTCAAAACCAAGCTAAAATGAGTAACGCTATGGACCGTTTATCAAGCGGTAAACGTATCAACAACGCTTCTGACGATGCAGCAGGTCTTGCAATCGCAACTCGTATGCGTGCACGTGAAAGCGGATTAGGTGTTGCAGCTAACAACACACAAGATGGTATGTCATTAATCCGTACAGCTGATTCAGCATTAGGTTCTGTATCTAACATCTTACTTCGTATGCGTGACCTTGCAAACCAATCTGCAAATGGAACAAATACATCTGATAACCAATCTGCAATGCAAAAAGAATTTGCAGAACTACAAAAGCAAATTACTTACATCGCAGAAAACACACAATTTAATGATAAAAACTTATTACAATCTGATTCTTCTATTAACATTCAAACTTTAGACTCTTCAGATGGTAACCAACAAATTGGTATTGACTTAAAATCAGCTACATTAAAATCTCTTGGAATTGCAGACTTAGCAATTGGTGCTTCTGCTAACCCACTTGCAAAAGCTACTGTTGATGCAAGTGAAGCAGCTGATAGCGCTAAAGCAGTAACTGAAGCATTTAAAGCATCAATCAATTCAACTTCTACTGGTCCTGTTGGGGATGATCAAGCTGCCGCTCTTTTAGCTAAAGCTTATATGGACGCTGATCCTGCAGATAAAGCAGATAGAAGAAATGATCTAGCAGGTAATGCTAAAGCTGTTGCATTAGCAGATAAATTAGATGCATTAGAAGCTGCACAAAAAGGTAAAGAGGCTGAACTTTCTCTAGCCAAAACTGCTTCTAATCAAGATGAACAAGCTAAAAAGTTAGTTACAGCCTATACTGATGATAAAGGTCGCCTAGATAATCCAGCTAAAGAATATCTTGCTACGAAGGCTGTTTATGAAGCTGACAAAAATAATGCAGCTAATAAGCTAGCATTTGAAAATGCTAAATCAGCAATGGAAGGTACTCCAGCTTCTAAAGCTCTTGTAGCAACATTCGAGGCTTCTAGAGCTGCAGCTACAAACGGAACTCCATTAGATGCCGTTAGCAAAATTGACGAAGCATTAAAAACAGTTGCTGACAACCGTGCAACTCTAGGTGCTACATTAAACCGCTTAGACTTTAACGTAAACAACCTTAAGAGCCAATCTTCTGCTATGGCTTCAGCTGCTTCTCAAATCGAAGACGCTGACATGGCGAAAGAAATGTCTGAAATGACTAAGTTCAAAATCTTGAACGAAGCTGGAATCAGCATGCTTTCTCAAGCAAACCAAACTCCACAAATGGTTTCTAAATTATTACAATAAGCCATTTGATTTAGTTTCATGAATAAACCTCTCTGCTTGCGGAGAGGTTTATTTTTTCTATCTAGATAGATTAAAAGCTTTCTTTTTAGCCTGGAGAGAAGCTCCATCCATATGGAGAAGCGGTCAGTGCCTATTTTGATCCCCTCCCGCGTTAAAATATATACAAAAAATAAGCATAAGTCCTTTTTTCATAGCCGTTTATTGACTTTAAGATCATATATGAAAGTATAAGATAAGGAGTGTCTATTATGCGTATTGGTACGAATGTTTTAAGTATGAATGCTAGGCAGTCGTTGTATGAGAATGAGAAGCGTATGAATGTTGCGATGGAGCATTTGGCGACTGGTAAGAAGTTAAATAACGCTTCTGATAATCCTGCGAATGTTGCGATTGTGACTCGTATGCATGCGAGAGCAAGTGGTATGCGTGTGGCCATTCGTAATAATGAAGATGCGCTATCCATGCTTCGTACTGCGGAAGCTGCACTTCAAACTGTGACAAATATTTTACAGCGTATGCGTGATTTAGCTGTTCAATCTGCTAACGGTACAAATTCAAATAAACACCGTGATTCACTGAATAAAGAGTTTCAATCTTTAATAGAACAAATTGGCTATATTGATGAGACGACTGAGTTTAATGATTTATCCGTATTTGATGGACAAAACCGGCCTGTTACGTTAGATGATATTGGTCATACAGTAAATGTAACGAAACATATTCCCCCTCCCCCTACACAACATGACATCAACATTTCAACAGAACAAGAAGCAAGAGCGGCGATTCGTAAAATTGAAGAAGCTTTACATAATGTATCACTTCATCGTGCTGATCTTGGGGCTATGATGAATCGTTTACAATTTAATATTGAAAATTTAAACAGCCAAAGTATGGCCCTAACAGATACTACTTCCCGAATTGAGGATGCGGATATGGCGCAGGAGATGAGTGACTTTTTAAAATTTAAATTGTTAACTGAGGTTGCACTTAGCATGGTTTTACAAGCAAATCAAATTCCGCAAATGGTATATAAATTACTACAATCATAATTGTCATTTCACTCTTTGAAACGATTCCACACAAAATAAAAGGGAAATACATATAAACTATGTACTTCCCTTTTATTTTGTACCCAATACTTCTATGGCGCTACCGTCATAACTTGTCCTCTACGGTCGATCCTTATTTTCATTTTTCCGTCTTGTGCGTTATATAATCCTAGTTTATGTAATTCTAGTTTGCATTCTTGTACGAAGGTTGGTAATTTTCGAATTTGATTGACATCCGAACTTTTAATGAAATTAATTAAATGTTGCGTCATGTCTTTCACATCTTGTACAAGTTCTTCTTTTTCTCGTTTTAACCTTTCATTTTCCAATCGTAGCGCTCGTAATTCACTTTCTAGACTACTTCTACTAGACTCTTCTTTAAAATGCCCTGCGGCCATGCTAGAAAGCTTATAAATACCTTCCATAAACTGATGTAATTCATCTTCTTTTCTTTCACTATGTTGACTAATTGTTTCAAAATTATCAACGATACCAGATATAACTGTTACAAGACTTTTTTCATTCTCTTTATGCTGTACTTCCTCTATTAATACGTGATTGTTTTCTTTTTTCATTTCAACAATTGTTTCTTTTACAGGTGTATACTTTCGCTTTCGTCCAGGTTTTTGCTTTTCAATATTTTCAAACGGTATTTCACGCTTTTTTAACTTGTAATACGTATTTTGTAATTGACTTTCTGTTTTCGGGAAAAGATTTAGTTCGTTTTTACTAACATATTTTGAAATATTAATAATGTTTAAACCGTGACGTTGGCAAAATTGATACACTTCATACAGTAACTCTAGCTCTGACTTTAGCCATGTAATCGCTGATTTTTCATATGCTCGCATCCCGCCATGTTTTTCTATATCTATTTGAAATAATACCATTCTATTATGTAAATCAACTAGTTCTTCATACTTTACTTGGAATTGTTTTTCTATTTTTTTAAATTCCGCTTCTAGTTGTGTATCGTTCATTTTATTATTTGACATGTTTTGTAAGAGACTTAATACATTGATTGCTGTGTGGTGATACATAATCTGTGCCACTCCCCCTCATCCTTTCACAATTCTCATCTGACTCCCATGTCTTTTCAGAAAATAGCAATTTTTACATATCCATATTATAACATTTCGAAATTGTCTGTCAAATAATAAACATACAAAAATGTATAGAAAGTATAGATATAGAAAAAAGGATTTTTTAATTAATATGTATAATTGCATATTAATTACATTTAATTATATTATATGGTATTTCGGATGTATTTTCACCGAAAAAGTTTGCGTTACCACGAAAAATTACTAAAATAATCCAAAGGTACGCTTTTTTATATTTTCAAATCAAAAATCTTCAACTAAAGATTTTTTATACATACAAGCTCAAACACTCTAAAAACGTTCCATCTTTCCACCTATATAGAGTATAAAATACTAAAAAGGAACTAACCAATACTACACATGGCTAGTTCCCTTCTCTCCACTAAAAGAATAGAGTTGTAAATAGTGTCTGCAAATCCTTACTTCTTCTACTTACCTAAAACCACTCCATATCTCTGGTCTCATATGGTACGGCGCTCCATTAGGCACTGACCGCCACCACACATAGCTAGAGCTTCTATTCCAGCTAAAAAAAGCTTTTCCAAACTCTTTTACAGCACTAACTTATCTACTAAACCAATTAACTCTTGAATATCTGGCTTACTTACTTGAGCATTTGCCCCTACAGCTTCGCCTTTATGGAATAATTCATTTGTAATTAGGGAAGAGAAAATAACGATTGGTAAACGATGCGTTACTTCACCATCTTTAATTACTTTCGTTAAATGGTGTCCATCCATTTTCGGCATTTCAATATCCGTAATGAGCAAGTGAATATGTTCAAACATTTTTTCTCCTTGCTCTTTCGCTAGCTTTTCAATTTGCGCTAACGCTTCTGCACCATTGCTGAAGAAGTTCATTTTCGTATATCCGGCTGATGATAATGTTTCTTCTAATATTTGACGAAGCATTGCTGAATCTTCCGCAATATAAATAACTTTTTCAGCTCGATCTGTTTTTTGCTCTAATCCTGCAAGTGATTTATTGTCATAACCCGTGTTGCTAATTTCGCAAACAATTTTTTCATAATCTAATAGTAAAATGATTTTTCCATCTAGTTTTACAATACCAGATGTTGTTTCTTCTAGTCCCATAGACAATGAAGCTGGCTCATCAATTTGTTCCCAAGAAATACGTTGAATACGATGCACTTCATCCACACGGAAAATAACTTTCATTTGGTTTAATTCTGAAATGATAAATTTCGTTTGATCAAGTGGCTTTGTCGATTTTAAATTAAGAGCTGTCGCTAAGTTAATAACAGGTAAAATTTCACCACGTACTTGAACAACACCTTCAACTGCATGATGAGATTCTGGCACTGTTGTAACAGGGAATGGATTAATGATTTCACGTACTTTCATTACGTTAATACTAAATAGGTTTTCACCAACAGTATATGTAACAATCTCTAATTCATTTGTTCCGCTTTCTAATAAAATACTTTGTGCTTGTGACATAAAGGTGTCGCTCCCCTTTCATTATTTCCGTATATCTAATTATTAAGCTTTATTAAAACGAAAAAGTCAACTATCTATATGAAAAATATAGATAGTTGCATGATTTATTTAAAAAAGCGATTATTCTTGTATAAACGAAGCAAGTGCTTCTAGTAACACTTCTTGTGCCCCTACAATTTCTGTCGGCATTGCTTCCCATTTTTTCGAAAGCTCCGTTTCTACTCTTATCCTTAACTCTGCGTTCATATGTTCTAGCACATAGTCTTTCGTTGCTATATCAACATCCAGTAGCGCAAGAGCATACAGTTCCGGATCATTTATTTTTTTAAATAATCGTTTTAATACTGCCGGTGCTATATGTTTTAATTTTTCAATGTGAATTTCTTTATCTGAAAATAGTAATTCATATTGAATAAACGTAACATTTTCTTTAATCACTTTAAAATAGCAATTATTTTTTTTATCATTTACAAAATAACCGTTTGGATCTGCAATAATACTCTCCACTTTACGAATTAAATCCGGCAAACTACTCGCCGCCATTACAGTCCGCTGCTCAACCTCACTTGGCGAAATGAATGTAACGCGATACTTATTCTGCGCCATCCTCCTCACCTCTCCTTTTATAAAAATCCATCGTCACAAACTATCCAGAAAGCACTGACCTACTATGAAATGATTATCTCATCCCCAGCCATCTCAGTACCTCTCATATCTCTTTACAACTCCATGTGGATCATAACTATTATCCACACTTCGCTTACCTCTTCTTATACTACCCTAGTAACTCTCCATATCTCTGATCTTAAACACCGGTCGAGACTCTATTAGGCACTGACCGCTACCAAACACCGCCAGGCCCTCTCTCAAAACCTAAAAAGGCTTTAAAATCTTTTTTAAGATCCTTTCAATAACTCGATGTTATTGAACCAAAACGCTATCTGCTGATCCGCAATATCCGGCAACGTAACAAAAAACTCACGACACTTCATTTCATCTTTAAACAGTTGATACTTCCAAACCTCATCGCTACCAACACTTACGAAATAAAATTCGTGAATACGGCCGATGATTGCTTGTTTTTCACCAAATGAGTACGGAGGGACTTGCTTAATTTCAAATTGATCTGGTAAATATACATGCTCTTCTCGTTCCATTTTTAACACTTGCTCGGCAAGTTCACGTTTATTTTCGAAAAAAGGCAATTGTAAAATCCGCTCTTGTCTTGTCATACGAATAAAAAATCCTTTCTACTACATTACGATTTTTCTTTATTATATATTATCGAATTAAGTTTACAACTTCATTTAATACTTCATCTGATACTTTAATTACTTTCGCATTTCCTTGGAATCCGCGTTGGTATAACATTAAATCAACAAATTCTACAGATAAATCTACGTTTGCACCTTCTTGCGCACCACCACGTACTTTACCTGCACCGTTTTGACCAGATGCACCAAGTGCTAAAATACCCGTTGTATTCGTCGCTGTATAGTTACCATTACCTGTTTTCATTAGTCCACCTTCGTTCGGGAACATCGCAACAGCTAATTGACCAGCTGACTTCATACTTCCATCAGAGTATTTTACCATTACGTATCCACCGTCAGCAATAAAGCAATCTTTAACAGTTGCTGCTGCTCTACCGTCTACATCTGTTACGGATAATGTTTTATCTGTCGGATGGTTTGTTAATTTACTAAAATCTAAATTTATCGTTCCGCCGTTAAACGGGATAGCTGCTCCTTGTTGTACCGGGTCTGGATTTCCAACGCTATTAAATTTCAAAGTACCTGTTGAACCTGCCCCTGTAACCTCTTCAAACTTTGGATCTTTTGCCGAGTCATTACGTCTTTGCACTTTATACGTATACTCGTGGTCATTCGTTTTCGTAAATTCTACACGCATCGTCCATGTATTACCGGCATCATCATAAAACGGTAAATCTTGCGTAATTTTACTTTCATTCACCGGGATATTCCCTTTAATTGTACCCTTCGTTGTTTGAATACCACCAATTGCTGTTCCCATCGGGATTTGCAATGGTCCTGGAATGCCAGATAAATCAACTTCACCTGTTGCTTGGTTTGCAGGGTATGCAAATACGTATTGACCTTCTGTATTCGTAATATAGTAATCTGAAGATATCCCAAACGTACCTTTACGAGTAAATTCCATATTCCCGCCTGTTGAATCACCTACTACGAAGAAACCATTCCCTTCCATTGCCGCTTGTGTTTTACCACCAGTTAACGTAATTGTTCCGTCGCTATAGTCTGTAACCGTTCCGCTCATTTTCACACCGTTACCGATACTTTTTGGATTCGTTCCAGCATATTTATTGTCACCTTTTGAACCAATAGAATTGTTATATAGTAAATCATCAAACATAGCCTTTTGTTTTTTATAACCAACCGTTTGTGCATTGGCGATATTATTTGAAGTTACACTTAATGCATTTTGTGTTGCATTCATTCCTGTAATACTTGTATATAACGCTTTAATCATAACGTATGGACACTCCTTATGAATTTATAGTTTTTACTTCTTCAGTACCTTTTTGCTCGTCTTTTTTCGCATCTTCTGGATTTGTTTCTCCAATTGGTTTGTCAGACACTCTCTCAACGAAACGAAGAGATACAACTTTATTATCAATAACGAGCTGTACCTCATTATTTTCTGCGAGGCGAACTGTCTCTACTTGGCCAGTGACTTTTTTGCCATCACCGTCAACACCTCTTACATACTTCCCTAAAAACTTCATTCCACCATCAAGTGCTGTTGAATACATTGTCGTTTTTAAAGAGTCTACTGCTTTCGTCATATTCTGCACTTGTTCCATAAGAGATAATTGCGCTGTTTGGTTCATCATTTGATTCATATCCATCGCATTAAATGGATCTTGATGTTGAAAACTCGCTAAAAACAATTTTAGAAAATCATCTTTCCCCATTACACCAGGAGTCTTTTGTTCTCCTGCTGAAACTCCATTTGCTTGCCCTACTGCCGGTTGTGCACCATTAACAGATGCGTTCCTATTCTGCACTCCTGCTTGCAATGGAATATGATTTGTACTCGTTGCATTTAATCCAACTGTTGGCACGCTTTATTCCTCCAATAATCCCGCAAATTCTTTTGATTCTTGTTTCTCATGTTTCGTATTTGTTAATTGTTGTTTTTGCCTTTGTTCTTGCTCTCGCTGCTCTTTACGATTTTCATCTTTATCTGAATAGCTAATTTGAATATTGATTTCTTTTTCTTTTAACTTCAATCTCAATTCATCAAAAATGATTTCAACACGTTTTTTCGCATCGTGTTTTTCCATTTCTATGTGAACATCAATTTGATCTCCATGTTTTTTCATAAACACTGTTAATGTACCGAGTTTTTCTGGATTTAACTGAAATAAAACACGTTCTTGTTTCACTACAAACTTTTGTAGTGCCTCTACTTGTGCTTCCATTTTCTTTCCTAAGTCAGGCAATGAAACTTTCTCAGCGCCACTATTGGATTTTCCTATATGATCAGTACTCGTCGCTTTATTTAATAACTCCGCACCCGCAGAATTTGAATCGTTGAATACATCACCTTCTGGCAACTCTATCTTTACATCCTCGCTCTCAGCTTTCGGAAGATCTACATCTAAGTCTTTGAACTCTTCTTGTTTCTTGGCAATATTACAAGTCTCTGTTTCTACCGCTTTCAATACTTGCATCATTTGCTCAGGCATCTTCACTTTATCTAATATCATTTGCATTGTATCTTCTAAACATATAGCATTTTTGATATTCATATTGGAAAGGAGTTCTTGTAATTGTTGTAATTCACCTGCGGGTAATTCGTTAAGTTTTATATTTCCATATTCTTTATACAGCTCTTGTATTTTTTGTATGTATTGATATAACAATTCTGGCTGCACACGTAATTGCTCAATTGCAACCATTTGCTCAGATACAGCTAATAATAACTGTTCTGTCTCTTTTTTTTCTTCTTTCTTTACATTAGGCTCTTCTTTCGTTGCCGATTTTTTAGAAAGAATGTTTTCTTTTCTATCTTCTGGTGCATCTTCTCGCTTTGTTTTCTCCGTTTTCGGCTGCTGTTTATTTTCCATCCTCATCGCACGATCGAATGAAGAATCTTCACTTTTGGATTGTACTTCTAGCCCTTTTTCTTTTTGCGGAGGTAAACTTTGTTGCACCGGTAATACAGACTGTATCACTATATTCACCTCATCCATTCATACACATTTTCAAATCAAGAAGCATTTTTTCTTCCTGCTTTTCTCGTACTTTTGCAAGCTTTCTACAATCTTCTTGATACATCTCATCAATGACACGTTCTTTTTCTTTTACTTGTTCTAAAAGGCTTTCATTTTTTCGAATAAAATCTTCTGTTTTTTTAATTTTCCGATTCCATTCTTCTATTCTTTCAGGTGAAAACGTATGTGAGGATAGCATCCCAGCCATAATACGTTGCCCAGTTTGTACAACTTTACTACGCGATTTCACAACATATAAATCATATTCTTTTTTTTGTTCTATTTTTCTTTTTTCAGCCGTTAATTCATACACTTCTTTCAAAATCTGTTCTTTTTCTTGATTTATTTGCAATTTTATCGTGTCGTACTGCTGCTTATCCACCTGTTTTCATAGCCCCTTCCTATTATAACGCTCTCTTTTTCTATTATATAGTTTTTTTACAAAAAAATCTGTGAAATATTAAAAAACAAAAAAATAAGACCTGCAGGTGCGAGGTCTTATACTATATGGTGCACTTCTTGAACGATATCATCAAATTGGAAACGATCTGATCGACCTTGTTTTAAAAATGAATTTATACCTTCTACTTTATTTTTACATTCAAAAACATAAGCATTTTCTTCATTTTCTTGAATCGTTCCTAATTTGAAATATAATTCATTTTCTTTATAAATAGATAAAATTTTTCTCATTTCATTTGCTAGTTGCCAATGGGTTGGCGAAACAATTTCTTCCATAATCCTACTTACCGAGTCTAACACTGAAATAGCAGGATAATGACTGAGTGTTGCAAGTTCACGTTTTAATACAATATGTCCATCTAAAATACCACGTGCTAAATCTGGGACAGGACCGTTTAAATCGTCTCCATCAACGAGTACAGTATAAATACCTGTTATAGACCCCTTTTGTGTTTTCCCAGAGCGCTCTAACAGCTTCTTCATATAACTTTCCATTAAGAGTGTTTTACCACCGATCGGTAACTCTTTAACGGCAATATCAACACTTCTACGTGCATCAGCAAAACGAGTAACAGAGTCCATCATAAGTAATACGTTATTGCCTTGGTCTCGGAAGTATTCAGCGATAGATGTTGCAAGCTTAGCTGCGCGGAGTTGCATAAGGTGACTTTCATCTGACGTCGCTACAACAACGACGCTTTTCTTCATACCTTCCTCACCTAATTCTTTTCGAATAAAGTCTTTTACTTCCCGGCCACGTTCTCCTACTAAACTAATAACGTTTATATCAGCTTTTGCATTTTTCGCAATCATTCCGAGTAAAGTAGATTTACCAACACCTGATCCAGCGAAAATACCAATCTTTTGACCGATGCCAATTGTTAGCATAGAATCAATGGATTTAATTCCAGTTTCAAATACATCGGTAATCTCTTCCCGTTCAAATGCATGAATAGGCGGAGCATCTAACTTTATTTTTTGCACTGGTATGTTTTCAGTGTTCTCATTTAACACTTCGCCATTTGCACTTAATACTTTTCCGAGTAAATGATTACCACGGGGTATAACAACATCTTCAGCAATTAATGTAACGGAATCTCCGTAACATACTTTTTCTGTCTGTTCAAATGGGAGTAACATATTGTTTTCTTTTTCAATCGCAATTACTTCACATAAGACGCTATGTTCTCCAACTAGACAAACATCACCTATTTTCGCCTTTGGCCCTTTCGCTACGAAAAACTGCTCTTGTACACTATGAACTTTACCGACTTTCGTATAAAACGGCGTTTCAATAAATGTATTCCATTTTTGGTTTTCATTCATTAACAGTCGATTCATACGTTTTGCTCCTCAAACAACTTCTCTTCTTCCCATTTCTGGCGAAGCTTCGCGAATATAGGTGCAAATTTAAATTCAAAAAACTCTTTCTCTTCTTCTAGAACAAATTCACCGAACTGTAAGGAGAAATCGTATTTCCATTCTACTAATTGTAGTAACCAATACTCTTTCGTATTTTCCTTCTCTTCTTGAATACGTTCAAATGTTTCTGGATGTACGGTAATGACTAATTTTTCAAAAGAGGTAGGCAATGTTTGAACGATGCCCGTTAATATAGGTAACACATCAAGTAATCTAGCATCTACAGCTTGATTCACAATTTTTTCTGCTAGTTGAAAAGATTGATCCCATAACAATTCCATCCATTCGTATGCTGTTTCTTGTTGATCTTTTTGAAACTGCATATGTGCTGAATCTATCTCTTGCATCTGTTGCTGAACATGCATTCGAAATTGTTCTTGATCCTGTAATAACTGTTGACGTTCTCGCTCTAACATTTGTTGTTCTTGCCTTAGCTGATTGAGTTCAACATGTAATGATTGTTGCTGTGCAAGAAGTTCTTCATGATCTACTTGGATTTCTTCTTCTACGTGAGCTAGTATTGGTTTTGGAAATTGTAATTCATACGTTTCTTCAGAAAAAGAAACAGAATTCTTCGGAATTCTGTTTTTAAATAAGGACATCATCTTCACCTCTTTGAACGATAATTCTTCCTTCTTTCTCTAGCTTTTTCACCGTACCTGTAATTGTTTGCTGCGCTTTCTCAGCATCCGTCATCTTAAGCGGTCCTAAGCCATCTAATTCTTCTAGAATCATCTCTTTACGGTTTGAAGACATACATGTAAATAGTTTCTCTTTAATTTCTTCTTTTGCAATTTTAAGTGCTTTTGCAATGACACCGTTATCTGTAATTTCTTCTAGTACACGGCGAAGCGCAAGATCTTCAAGACCAAGTAAGTCTTCAAAGACAAACATATTTTCTTTAATTTTCTCAGATAAAGCATAATCAACTTCATCCAGCTTTTGAAAGACTGTTTTTTCAACGCCTCGTGAAACGTTATTTAAAATGTTCACGATTGTTTTTAAGCCATCTGTTTTATTAATTGCACTAAATGCCATATTATTTAATTTCGCTTTTAATAACTCACCAATTTGATTAATGAGTTCACCGTCAACTTGTTCTAGTTTCGCAATACCCATTACCGTTTCTACTCGCTTATGATCTGGTAATCTCTCAATTAACTGCGAAGCAAGCTGCGGTTTAATGTAAGAAGCGATAATTGCAATTGTTTGTGGCGATTCATCATTCAGCACTGTAAGAAGTGGCTCTAAATCTGTAAGTGAATTTAAGAATTCAAATGGATTATCTTTGTTATACCAAAGGTCTTCCAATAATTTTTCCAGCTCATCTTCTGGCATATTTTTAAATATGCGACGAATGTACTCTTTATCCGGAGTGACTAAGTTCAATTCTTTTACATTTAGTTCATATAAAAATTCCCCTAGTACATTCTCTAACGTTTCTGGTTTATATACACGAAACTTCGCGATTTCACGAAGTAACACTTCTTTTTCCTCAGCCGTCATATATTCAATGACTTTCGCTGCCACCTCTTCATTTAATGTACGAATGAGGATGGCAGCTTTTTCTTTGGAGGAGATTTCATCTAACATCGTTGTTCCTCCCTTACTGTCCGTTTAACCATTTTTTAATTACTTTTGCAGTACCTTCTACATGTTCTTTCGTAGCATCCTGCACTTGTTCATCTAACGTCGGTTCTTTCGGTTCTTCTGGTTCAAGTTTTACTTTTGGCTCTGTTACTATTTTCTCTTCAGGAATTTCCATAATACTTTCACTACTTGCAGCAACTTCCTCTTCTGCTAAGTATTCTTCATATTCCTCTTCTTCTTTCTTTCTCTTACGTCTTGCTAAGAAGAACCATAATAGACCAACGAGCGCTAACACGCCTCCTGTAATTCCACCGATTAACCACCAGTTCATACCACTTGCTTCTGGCTCTTTCTTCTTCTCTTCTTTCGGTTGATCAAACTGAACTGTTACCACATTAACTTGACCATTTGTAAAGTTTCCATTTGGATCAGCTTGAAGTCCAGCTGCTGTACCAATTGCTTCTTTGAAAGTTGTCATATCAATTCTTCGTTTTACTAACGTATCATTATCTACCCATACAACAACATTTGTTTTCGTTAATTCTGGATGTTTCTTAATCGTTTCAACTGTTTTATCTATTTCATAGTTTTCGATTTTGTTACCATTTTTATTATCGTAGACGATTTTGCCATTTTGATTATTGTTCGTACCGTAGTTTGGCACTTCACCGTTTGCTGTAATACCAGCACCTTGCTTCGCATCTGCACCTTCTTGCGCAGTAGAGCTTTCCTCTTGCTCTTGTTTACTACGAAGTACACCTTTATCGCCATACTTTTCAGACTGACGTGTAACTTCATCATAGTTTACAGATACTTTCGTATTCACTTTATATTCATTTGGCTTAAACATCGTCATTAACGTTGCATCGATATCTTGCTTTAATTTACCTTCAATTTGGTGTTGCATCTCTACTTCTTTCTCATAAGAAGAAGAACTACTAGAATGTGCTTCATCTGCTCCTTTTGAGATAACACCTTTTTTGCTATCAATAACACTCACTTCTTCGGCTTTTACACCAGGAACTGCCGCACTAATCATTTGCTGTACACCCGCAACTTGATCAGCCGTTAATAGTTGGCCACGCTTCACACCAACCGTAATCGCTGCTGTCCCCTTTGCTTTTTCTTCATCAAAAATCGTCTCTTTTTCAGGTAATGTAATTTGAACATTTGCCGTTTCTATCGCCGCAAAGTTTCTTACAATATCTTGCTCTAATTGCTTTTTTGTACCGACAATTTGCTTCATTTTTTTATCTTGCTCACTTGAACCGAGCGAGCTTTCTAATAAAATTTCCTCACCGCTTTTTGAATTAAACGGTAAGCCCATTCCATTCATTTCTTTTCGAACCCATGGAGCATCATTCTTTTGCACACGAATCGAACCATCGGCTGCTAATTGGTAATCGACACCTAGCTTCGATAATTCTGCTGTAATCTCTTGCTTGTCTGTATCATTTAAATTTTGATATACAACAACATATTTATCTGGCAAGGTGAAGTATAAAAGTGCTCCTGTTACAATTGCTAAAAGCGCAGCACCAATGACTAACTTATGCCACGTTTTTAACGATTGGAAAACATTTCTTAACTTTTCCATTTAAACACACCCGTCCATTTTCCTAAATTTGCATATTAATTAGTGACTTATAATTTTCAATAAGATTATCACGTACAAGAGCAGCCGTTTTCATTTGAGATTCAGCTTTCTTTTGCTGAATTAAAACGTCATGTGTTTCTCCTACCCCTTTTGTTAGTAAATCATATACAGCTGTTTGTGCATTGTTTTGTGTTTGATTCATATCTTCCAATAAATCGATAAACTTTTTCCCCTCGACTACAGGTGTTTCTGAAGTTTTCGGTGCACCAATTGACTGAATCGCGCCAAATGGCTGTGTATGTAACATTGGTTGAATTTTCATCTTCCCATATTCCCCCTTTATCCTCGGCCGATTTCTAAATCTTTATCAAGCATTTTTTTATTCGCATTTAACACACTTGTATTTGCTTCGTACATTTTTTGAGCAACCATTACATTCGTCATTTCAGCAGTCACATCTACATTCGGATAACGTACATATCCTTCTTCATTAGCATGCGGATGCGTCGGATCATACACTAAGTTTTCAGTTTTGTCCGCTTCAATACTTTTTATTTTCACCCCGTTAGTAGGTGCACTGTCTAACATATTTGCAAAACTATTATTTGATTCAAGTACTACACTACGGCGCTCATACAAATCTGCCCCCGGAGCTGCCGTTGTATTTGCATTTACAATATTATTTGAAGTAACTTCCATCCACTTTCTCGCTGTCGTTAGCCCTGATCCACTTGCATTAATTGCCTGAAACATCGTTGTCTCTCCTTCTACTATTAACGTCCACGCGCTGCTTGGTTAATTGCGTATTGTGTATTAATCGCGTTAATTGAAATACCATATAATTGGTTTGCTTTCATTAAATCTAGCATTTCTGTCGTTACATCCACACTATTTCCATCTTTATTCGTTTGCATTGATTTCGTTTGAATCTTTGCATACGTATTTTTCGTATTTACTGTCGGTAAGTGCATTTCATTCGTTTGATATAAATCTGGATTACTTTTTAAATCTGCAGCATTACTCTTATATAATGCACTACTCTTATTCATTTGCTCAGCAAATGTAACGTCTTGTGCTTTATAGCCAGGTGTATTCGCATTTGCAATATTACTAGAAACAGTATTTCGTTTCGTCACTAAATAATTCATATAATGGCTTACATCACTCACTAAATCTGGCATACTCCACACCCTTCCTTTTTAACTTATCATTTTGAACATAATGATCCACTGATGGAAGTTTCACTTCATTATTTAATTTCCTATATGTATTTATTAAAATATTAACTATTATGTACCCTTACATATTTTATTCCATTTTTACATTGTTGTCTTTAGAAAAATACAAAAATATAAAAAGAATATAAAAAAACTGTATACGCGTAGTAATCTATATAACATTTCAATATATTTACGACTAGTCGCATGTTATTTTTATATTATTTAGATTACTCCTGTTTTTTACAGTCATAAAATGAAACCTCAACCAGCGGAATTCTTTATTTACATGAAGGAATGGACCCCCTTTCAAAAAGAGGAATCCGTTCCCGCACATTATTATTAATATTTACCGTAAAATGAATTTGCTTTCATTCGACCATCATTTGTCATAATCATTTCTTCCAAAATCTTTTGCTTATCACGAATATGCTGTGCTGCCTTAATGATGAATGGGCTTACTTCTGCGGCTACTTTCGCGCGCGTTTCTTCATCCAATGTCATCATCCAGCGATTTAACATCGCACTCTTCTCAGCAAACTCTCCATCTGACACTTGCAATTCACCGATTTCATTAAAACAGCCGACAAATGCTCGATAAATATCATTGTTCATTTTCAAGTGCTCCGCGGTAACCGTCTATTAAATCTTGTAATACTTTCACAATCGCATCAATATCTTTCGCTTCTCGCGTTACTTTCATCATTTGAATTTGAACGCTAATCCAGTCATATAAACCATAAAGACTATCATATAAATCTTTCGTAATCTCAGGATTTAATTGAAGCTTTAATTCTTCAAAAATACGTTCTAACTTTTCAAGAAGTGCATCCCCTTCTTGTAGTTTAAAAGTATGTAAAAGCTCTTCTAAATTACGAAACTCTACAATACATCTTTCATAAATAAAAATTGTATTTTTAATCGGATTACTCGTCATAATATCATTTTGCATATAACGTTGCCATGCTTGCATACGATCACTTCCTCAACTTTCATTAATCATCACTTTTTTGTTTTGTCATTGCTTTAATTGTTTTTAATTGGCTATCTAGCGCCGCTAATGTACTTTCTAGCTTTTGATACTTTTTCACGATTTCATCTTGCTTTTGTAAATTTTGTGACTCAATGTCTTTTATCTTCTTATCTAAATCACTTACACGTGAATCAATGTTTTTCACACGTTCTCCAACTATACCTTTATCACCGAATAATTTATCAAGTGGTTCTTCCATCATTTTTCCTAAACCGTTAGAACTAAAGAAAAATTGCTTCGCTGCATCTGGCTTCTCTTTTAACGCTTTCGTTAATGCTTCGTCATTAACTTCCATCGTTCCATCTTGTTTTAATTGAATACCAAATGAGAATAAATAATTACCATCTTGAGAAAATGTTACGACGTTATTCATCGCTTGGCGTACACTTTGCATAATCGTTTGCCCTTGGAAAGCTCCGCCTTTTCCAGCAAAGATATCTATTGTAGAAACAGCTTTATTATAATCCGCAACCATCTTTTTAATAATATTTGATGCATCTGTTACGTTTGAGTCACTTACTGTAAATTTCAGTTCTATCCCTTTTGCTTTCGCCTCTGTTGTCTTTGGATCAACCTCTGTCTTTTCACCATCTGGTTTTTCTTCTACTTTTTGCTCAGTTACTTTTAACAATTCAATTTTCACACCAGGAAGGGCTTCAACTGTATTGGTAGAACTATTACCTTTAATACCATTAATCGTATATTCAGCATTTTGCGCTTCATTAATTACATTAACCGCTACGCCACTCTCATTAGCTAACCCTATATCTTGAAACAATGTAGATGTGTTGTCCTTAAAATTAATTTCTCCTTCTTTACCTTCTTTTTTTGAGGACATAAAAATTTTATTTCCAAGTGTATACGCTGATACGCCGTAATCCCCGTCATTAATTTTATTAATTAAATCTTTGTATGTCATATCAGATGTTACTTTTAATTCTTTACCGCCTAGTTTTAATGTTTCATCTCTATTAAGCTTCGCATCTATATCATCAATTTCTTTAGAAGCTATTTGATGACGCTGTGCAAGTTGAGTAATTGTCATATTAAAAGTTCCAGCAATCGCACCGCCATCAGCTTTTACATTAATATAACCGTCTTGTGATGTTGTTACCTTTTTCTCATTTCCTTTAAAAGCCGCTAAGTTTTTAAAGGTTTGCGTGAAAGAACTAAATTCTGATTTTAAACTTGTATATAAAAGTTTATCTTGTGAAAGGCTATTTTTTTCATTTGTATACGGCGTTTTTCTCATATCTAACGCATTCATTTCTAATTCAACGAAATTAGAAGTATCGATCATGTTATTTCCGAGGTTCCAAATCTGTTGTCTACCGCCAATACCGGTTAACGTTCCTGCCATATTTCTCACTCCTTATTGTTTACATGTAGTCTAAAATACTCGTTTTACTCATCGTGCTAACCGCTTTAAGTGTCGCTTCATACGTCGCATTAATATACGCTAAGTCTGAAATTGCTACCGCTAAATCAACATCTTCAATTTCTTTACGATTTTCTTGAAGTGCTAAATTTTGCTCGCTTAAAATGGTCTTAAACGTATCTACAGTATTCATCGTTGCTCCTACTTCTGTTGTACGATTAATAACACTATCCAAGTTTTGTTTATTTTCCGCTAATAACGGTTGTAACGCTTTTTGATCACCGTTTTGCATCGCGTCTTTCATCTTTACTAACGTTTGAATCACAGGAGTTAGTAAGTCCTCACCTTTACGAAACGCTTTAATTTCATAACCATCATTTAGCTTCCACATTACATCTTTTTCGCCGCCTTGGTATGTCCCATCATCCGCAAATGGAGGCTGCTCTGCACTATCTCCACCAAACAGATAGCGACCTTGCTCTTTCGTATTCGCTAAATATACAACTTGTTTTAAAATTTGATCGATTTCGGCACCGATTGCCTTTAATTCTTTTTCACCATTTGGTCCATTTAATGCTTGTACCGTTAATTGATCCGTTCTCGTTAAAGATTTCACAATACCTGACAATGTATTTTCTGTCTGACTTAGCACATTTTTAGAATCTGCTATATCTTTTTGCATTTGTTCAATATTCGCCAACGAATGTTGAATCGCGAATGATTTACTTGCTGCAAGTGGGTCTTCACTCATAAGAAGGTTTTTCTTCCCTGAAGTTACTTGATTTCGATGATATTGCTGTTGCACATTCAAATCCATTAGCTGATTCTTTGCCCAATTTGCATTTTGAAATGTAGATACTCTCATTTCTATCTCCTCCTTACTTATTTTCAATCAATTTCTATTCCCTATCGGATAATCGAAAACAGACTATCAAACACTTCATTCATCGTAGAAATAGCTTTAGAGTTTGCTACGAAGTATTTTTGGAAGGCCATTAAATTTACCATTTCCTCTTCCATATTCACGCCTTCGACACTCATTTTTTCTTGCTGAATACCTTCTAATAAATCCCCATGAATTTTTTGATAACCATTCACTTCACTTTTATCAGATGCTACCTTAACGATAAATTGGTCCAGTGCTTTTTTATATGAAAGACCTTCTTTATAATTGTCATCTGTAATTCCTGCCAGTTTATTTGCAGTCTCAGCAGATATTTTCATTTTCGAAAAATCATTTACGAATTCTGGATTTAGCTTCAGCTCTTTCGCATAATCCCCAACGAAGAATTCTTTTCCCATCACTGTATTTACTTCATTTTTCATTGAACTCATTAAGTCTTCAAGATTTTTCTTATAACTAGCAATCTGCCCTTTCATATCAACCGCTGATTTTATTGCACCACTAGTTAAAGGGATTTCCGAACCATATATTTCAACTGACATTGGCTCTTTCGTTTTATTTAATTGGAGCGGATATGTATCTTGTCCATTTACTGTTAAAACACCATTCATTCTAACACTTGCGATATTAGGATTCATAGATTCATAAGATACTTCTATATTCGCGTACTTTGACATTTCTGTAACGATGCGGTCACGTTCGTCTAAAAGTTGATTCGGTACTTGTGTACCAGCCTGCCCAATTTTTTTATTCGCTTCTGCTAAACTAGCAGCAAGACGATTAAATTCATTAACATGTGCTTCAATATCTTCTGTCGTCTGCGCTTCTACTGAATCTAAATTTTTCGCTAGTTTATTTACCTGACTTGTAAACTTCCCAGTTTCAGAAATTAGCGTATCGTAATAGTTTGATTGATCTGGATTTTTTGCAACTTCCCGAAAAGCATTAAAGAATCCATCCATTAAACTAGATAGTGAATTTTTCCCTGTCGTTCCTACCATAGACTCTACTCTTGATAAAACAGAATTTTTATAATTATAGTAAGCAAGCTGAGATAATTGATCGTTAAATTGTTTCGTCTTCACTTCATCTGTAATACGATCAACACCTAACGTTTGTACACCATAACCAATTCTCTGTTCCGGCGTATGCCCATTACTCGCTCCAACAGAACCGAAATTCACCGCTTGACGCACATAGCCCGGTGTATGAATGTTAGACAAGTTTTGTTTCGTCGTTTGTAATCCCATTTGTGCCGCTAACATGCCTGATAACGGGGTATTATAATCAGATAATCTCATAATGCTTCACTTCCCCTTTACAATAGTTCGTTCATAAAGATTTGCGAATTATTGTTTCGTTCTAAGTTATATTCAGAAACGGAATCCACAATACTTTCTGTAGTTTTTAATAGTACGTTTAAGTAATATTGATTTTTCAAAAGAATCATTTTTACATTCTCTTCTAATTCAGTTAATTTTTTTTGTAATTTTTCCATTTTTTCAATTTCTTCATGAGAAAAATACGAAAATAACGCACTTACGCGAAATGATTCAACTCCCTGTTCTTTACAAAACTGAACAACCATTTCTTCAAATGAATTTGATAACTTTTTTAAACCATCAATGTACTGCAATTGCTCTACTTGCAGTTTTTGAACCGCATTTACATTTTTATGTTTTAAATTCTCATATATTTGTTCCCCAAGCGCTTGAATGTTTTCATATGCTTTTTGAATAATAACGAGCTTTTCATATAATTGTATATACATATAGCTTCCTTCCCTTTTACAAGACTAAATTTACAATTAAACCGTGGATTTCTCCAATTTGATTTAACATTTCTAAATGTCCCGTTTTTGTATTAATTAAATTCATAACATCTTCTAATTCATTTAATCCCATTTCTGCCTGCTTCACAATCGTCATTTTTTGTGAATATCCATAACGCGGATGCCGAGACATGACATCTTTATATTGCAATACATTATCAACGTAAAAATTCAAAAATGATTTTACTGTATTTTTGTATTCCATTACGTTATCAAGTGTTAATTCCATTTCAATTTTCTCTTTAATTTCTCCAATATTATCAACAAACGCTTCCATTTGTTCTAACAATTTATCTTTTTTCGGATCTGCATGCAAATTATCCGAAAATGCAAGTCCTGTTCTAACATTTGCTTCTTTCGGCATTTGAGTAGCAGGCGGTATATGCGATAAGATTGGATTATGCGAGATAGAACGCAGCATATATATCACCTATTTATTTTTTTATTTCTTCCTAAAGTTAATCGTAAAATCTAGTTATTTATAATTATACTCTGAACACTAATATTTTGCAGTTATTTTTTATAGAAGATATGTTACAATTTAGCATGAGGTGGCACAATTCTATGAATATTTTTCTTTGTGGTTCAAATCAATTAACAGCATTAGATCAAGAAGAAATTAAAAAATTTTTAACTGACTATGCTCACAAGCATAAAATTTACATATTATGTTATAAATCTATTGAAAATGAGGTACTTCGTTTTTTCGTCGAAAACGAAAGACTCGCTCAAAATTTATGCCTTTACACGCTACAACCGTTACAAGCAGTAACAGATGAATTTCAAGAAATCGTTGATTATTTAAAAAAACACGGAGCCGATTATGTTGCTTTTGATCATCCTTCCGACTCTATTTACCGATCAGATTATATGTTTTTTGTTAAACAAATTATTGAAGATACCGATTTAGTTCTCTGTTTTTATAATGGAGACAAACATACATCTGTCATTCCCGTTGATATTGCAAAAGAAGCTGGGATTGATGCTGTTATTTATGATTTACCAGGTTTACATGAAAAGCAAATGAAAAAAAGCTTTGAACAAAAAATTCGTATGATGTAAAGGGGGCGGCACAATATCATTATTGTGCCCAGTGTAAATATGATAATTGAACAAGATTATGATCATTTTATCGCGAGTTTTAAACAACAATTCAATATGGATATCGCTTCGTATAAACAAGATAGAATGCGCCGTAGAATCGATGCTTTTATTTCAAGAAAAGGCTTTGAAAACTACACTACTTTCTTAAGTACTTTACGTGCTGATCAAAGCTTATTTTTAAGTTTTATTGACTATATTACAATAAACGTTTCAGAGTTTTTTAGAAATAAAGAACGTTGGCAAACGTTAGAATCGAAAGCACTGCCAAAATTACTCGAACAAAATAACGGAAAATTAAAAGTATGGAGTGCCGCTTGCGCTGCCGGTGAAGAGCCATATACACTCTCTTTAATTTTATCGAAACATCTATCTCCATTTCGCTATGAAATACTAGCAACGGATCTTGATTTTCATATTTTAGAGACTGCAAAACGTGGTCAATATACGGAACGTTCTTTAAAAGAATTACCTAGCGATTTGAAAGAGCGTCATTTCACAAAAGAGGATGATATATATTCATTGCATCAAAACATGAAGCAAAACGTCACGTTCAAACAACATGACCTGTTAATGCAGTCGTTCGATACAAATTACGATTTGATTATTTGTCGTAATGTAATGATTTACTTCACAGAAGAAGCAAGAGTCAAACTGTATGAAAAGTTTAGTCGTTCTTTACGAAAAGGCGGTGTGCTATTTGTTGGTAGCACAGAACAAATTTTAACACCCGAACGATTCAATCTTCAGCGCTTTGACACATTCTTTTACGAAAAAATATAGAAAAAACAGGGCGAATTCACCCTGTTTTTTTATGTTTTTTCACCAAAATCATAACGAGGAATTGCGGGATTACATTCAAAAGACTAACTAATAGTAATAATTGATAAGGCGTAAACGGTTTAAAATAACCCCGATGCCAGCTTACCCCTAACTCACTCTCCATCTTGTATAAAAAATAATATGAAATAATTATAGATAGTATATTACCTATAATAAAAGGAATTGTATTGCTAAAAAGTTTAGAGAAAAAAGCAAGAATCGAAGTCCCTATCACCATAATTACATACCCAATCATAGATCCGTTAGCAAAGTCTTGATACATCGAAAAATAGACAAAAGGAAAGCAGTATAAACAAACTATTAGAATAATAACGATTAACTTTCTCACAGTTTCGCCCCCTTTTTTGATTACATTCCGTCAACGGTGTAATTTTACACCATTGACGGAAAAATTTGCAAATACCTTTCTCTTGTTGACTCTCTTATAAACATACAAAACCCCGAATCATGTGACTTTTTTCATGTCCACAATTCAGGGGGCCATTCATTTTCTTATATAACTCGAATTAAAATAATACAAACAATCCATATAAAGAGAAACAGAAACGTCATGGACCATTTATGTTCTTGCATCGTTCGTTTCAACGCCTGTGATAATTGTGTCATATTCATTTCTGCAAGTGCTCTCCATACACTTGCATCCCGCTCTTTAACTGTGCGATCCGTGACACTAATTAAAATGGTTTCATTAGATAATTTCGTTATATACGCAGTAATAACCGTTACCATTAAATTTATATTTCCTTCTGACGAATCACTCTCCACGTTAGAAAGAAGTGCACTTACATCTAGTAACGGAATATGTACCTTTCTACCAAATGATAGTTGTACTTCAGCGAAATCATACGTTCCATCTAACAAAGGCAGTTCTTTTATATGTGCCTGTTTCACAAGCCCTTGCAAGCTTCTCATTATTTGTTCATATATTTTTTCGGTTTGCTTTCCTTCTCCAGATAGCGTGTGTAACTTTTTAAAAAGTTGTAACACTGTATCCATCTCTTTAGAAAGCATTTCCTTCACAATCTTTCCGTCACCTAAGCTAGCAAGTAAAATTCCGATTTCATTATTTTTCATAATGATTTTGGAATGCCCAGTAAACACTAGGTTACTACCTTTTCGTTCTTTTTGAATCTCATGTTCTGAAATAGCTGCAGGCTGTTTTAATGGTTGTAGCGTCTTATTTTCAATTGTCGTACGTTTAATTTCCATTTAAGCGCCTCCACTACGGTGAAATAATTAGCCCCATTCTTTATTACTCTTTAAAACTAAAAACAATACGAATAACCCTGACATAATCGCAAACACATTAGAAGCTTGTACTCCTTGTTCGCCATTGTCTTCCTTTTTCTTTTGTGGTTCTTCTATTTGTTCTTTCTTTTTCGAAACAACTCCATTGTCATTTCTACTTTTTTTCTCTTTGTGGGCCTTTCCATCACTTACCACCTTATGATCCTTCAATGGCTCTTTTATAAAGTAAGTAATATCTTCGTTCTCTTTCAGCGGCTCTTTTATAAAATCGTTTATTTTCTCTTCTTGCTTCGGAATTTGGACAACTGGCGGGTTTTCTTCCTGTAGCGGAACCTCTTCTTTCGAGTCTTCCTGCTTCTCAGGTTCTTTCTTATCTTCTAATTTATCTTCTTTCTCTCGTTCTTCTACCTTGTTATCCTCTTCTGTTTTTTTCTCCAAAACAGAAACGATATACTCACTTGCCTCAACCAATTTATTGCCGGCCGCATCCACTATTTCTACAAGTAGTTCGTATGTGCCGATTGGCAACGCATCCGTTATTTCAAATACTTTTTGCCATTCCATATCGTGCTTATTGTAATCTAATAAAATTGTAATCTCTTTATTATCTTTCCCTTTTAATGTAACTCGAACTTCTTTCACAACCGATTCTGCGTCTGCCGCCTTCACTCGTACATGCATAGGATCGCCTTGTTTTCGTTCAATTATGTTACCCTTCGCCTCGTCAACAGTAACTTTATGCAACTTCGGCAACTCTTTATCTATTGTTGGTGTTTCATTATTTATACGAATAAGAGGAACTTTCACTTCATTTTCTATAAGCTCTTCTTTCTCATTTTCTTTATAACTTTGAACAAGCTGCAGGTTCCAATCACCTTGCAAATCAAAAATCCCGACCTTATAGTTAGCAATCCATCGCTTCGTTTCTTCTTCATAGTTAAAAGATAGTATTCTTTCTTGCTCATACAGATCGCTGTTTTTTGGCAACTGCAACATACCTTTTAGACTTTGAATATTTGTCTCTTTTGGCTCTACAATAATCCGAACTTCTTCGCCAACCTGTAATTCTGGCTTATTTACTGTAATAACCCCTTGATCCGTCTCTATCTTTTTTTCGGTTTCTTGTTCATTTTTTGCTTCTTGTTGTTCCTCTTTATCTTGCTTCATTTCCACTTGCTCTGGCTGTTCTTGAACTTCCTTGTTTTCTTCTTGCACATTCACTTCATTTATATTTTGATCTGGCATATTTTGCTCTTCTGCCTGACTTTGCAATGGGAAGAGCAAGCACACATGTATGCATAGCCAGCAAATTAGAAAAAACTTTACGTTTTTCATCCGCCTGTTCAAACTCCTATTTCAACGCCTTATAGTGATTTCGTCACTTTCACTCCGAAAAATCCATCTACATTTACAAGTTCACCATATGCCACCAATACATCATTTACATAAATTCGAATTGGTTCATCAATATCTTCATCTAATACAACGGCTTCATTTTCTTGTAAACTTAATATATCTTGAATTGTTTTCACTGTACTTCCAAATACAAATTTAACGTTCATTTCTACATTTTGTAGAATGGATGTATCCATATACACTGGCTCAATTTGTTTCACTTCTTTAAATTCAATCGGTTGTACAACAGGTTCTACAACCTCTTCTTCTATTTCTTCCTCAGCAATCTCTTCTTCTTCTGCTTCCACCATTGGATATAGCAGTCGTCTTACCATTTCTTTCGCTTCTGAAATTGGTAAAATTTGATACATTTTTGATTGAAGTAGGTCGCCGATTTCAAGATTAAACGTAATTTGGACAAGCTCATCCACTTCCATTGCTTCTCCCAAATATTCCATCTCTTCTTTTAATGTGACAAATTTAACGTCTGGCGGCGTCATATCCATTTTTTCTTTAAACATTTCTGACATCGCTGTTGCAGCATGCCCCATCATTTGGTTCATGATTTCTTTAATACCGCTCAGTTCTAATTCACTAAGCTCTTTCTCTGGATCAATCTCTCCCGTTCCCATCATCATTAAATCTACCATTGTCAAAGCAACATCTTTCGTAAATACGAATACGTTCTCATTTTTCAGGCCTTCAACAAAATCAACATTTAAAATAACAAAAGGAACTGGTACTCCGTCATAATGACGCACATTAATCGCTTCTACATTTGGTGTACTAATCGTAACCGGTTGATTTAATAGCGTTGACAATACCGTTGAGGCTGAACCGATTGAAATATTTGCAATCTCCCCAAGTACATCTTTCTCTTCTTGCGTTAACTGCTCTTTTTCAACATGTTCTTCTACAATCTCAGCTTCCACTACTTCTACCGGCTCATCTTGCTCTTCCGCCTCACCAGACAATTGTAGTAATTTATTTATCATCTGTTTCGTATGTTCAACTGGAACAATTTGTACAAGTTTAGAGTTTACAAGATTATCTATTTTAAGGTCAAATGACACTTTAACAACCGTGTTATTTCCAGTTATTCCAGAGATTTTCTCCATCTCTTCTGATAGCTTTACAACTTTAATTGTCGGCGGAGACATGTCTACTGTATCTTGGAAGAATTCCGACATAGACGTCGCTGCGAATCCCATCATTTGGTTCATCGCTTCTTGTACAGCACTGAGCTCTAATTCGCCAAGCTCTTTCCCTTCTTCCACTTCACCTGTCCCCATCATCATTAAATCAGCAATCGATAAAGCAACATCTTGCTGAAGGACAAGTAAGTTCTCCATATCTAACCCTTTTGTAAAATGAATGTTTAATACAACATGAGGAACCTCAACATCACTTGTATCATATAAGTCCACTAACTCTACATGAGGAGCAGTTATACTTACTTGCCTATTTAAAATTGTTGATAATACTGTCGAAGCTGAGCCAAATGATATATTTGCGATTTCGCCAAGAATATCACATTCTTGAGGCGTTAAAAGCTCCTTTTCTTTATCTAGCACAATTGTGCTCGTATCCCCTTTTGTGTGTTGCTCAGGCATTTTTCCTGCCTCCTCATTTTTGTTTTTCTATTAAATGAATACACTTTAACTCATTCTATTTTAACAAACTTCCTACACTAATTATGAATATGTATTTATTTCCATTTATATATTAATTTTCTTATATTTGCATAGTTCACAAAAAGCTCCCCAATTGTTTACAAGTGGGGAGCTTTCCTTCATTCCTATTATAAACCTTCTGGGTTTAAAATGAGGACCACTCGTCCATCGCCGAGAATCGTCGCGCCAGAGAAATAGTTTGAACTATCTGCAAAGAAGTCGCCTAATGACTTTAAGACTATTTCTCTTTGACCGATAATTGTGTTTACAATAAGTCCATAGCTACGATGTGTATTACGAACAATTAACACAGGAACCATTTGACTATCATATGACCCAAACGCCTCATCTACTGTTTTTTCACCAAATACAGTACTTAAATGCTTCACTTCAATAATTTGATCACGATAGTTTAACACATCTTTTCCTTGTACGGATTGGATGTCTTCTCTCTTAATTCGAATCGCTTCGACAATGTTACCAAGAGGTAGGGCATAGCGCGTGTCATTTGTTTGAACAAGCATGGATTGAATAATAGATAACGTTAACGGAAGTTCAATTCTAAATGTACTTCCTTTTCCTTCCTCTGAATCAATAATCAAATGCCCACCTAGACTATGAATTGTATGTTTTACAACATCTAATCCAACGCCACGTCCTGAAAGATCCGATACTACTTCAGCTGTACTAAATCCTGGTTGGAAAATGAGATCATACACTTCACGATCCGTTAATTTATTTGCCTCAGATTCTGTTACAACACCATTTTTAATCGCTTTTTCTAATACTTTTCCTTTATGAATACCATTTCCGTCATCCGTAATTTGAATAACAACATGATTTCCACTATGAAACGCTTCTAATTTAATCGTACCTGTCTCATTTTTTCCTGCATCACGGCGTTGTTCAACAGTTTCAACCCCATGATCAATCGCATTACGAATTAAATGAACGAGTGGATCACCGATTTCATCAATAACAATTTTATCGACTTCAGTGTCTTCACCTGAAATTTGTAAATCGATTTTTTTCCCTAAATCTTTCGCTAACATACGTACCATACGAGGGAAACGATTGAAAACAGTTTCTATCGGTACCATACGCATATTTAATAGTACATTTTGAATATCTTTTGAAATATCACCTAATCGATTTAAATGCTCAATTAACTCCTTGTTTTGAATCGTTTGTGCCAATTCATCAATACGCCCACGTTCAATTACACTTTCTTCAAACATGTTCATTAATCGTTCGATTTTCTCTAATTGAACACGAATGGAACGATTCTCACCTTTAGCATTTTTCGTTTTTGCAGCGCTTTTCGTTGTCGTAGCACTTGCTGGTTGCTTTGCTGCCTCCATAGGGGCTTCGACCTGCGTAACTACATCCGATTGGATCATTTCTTCTATAGCAAACTTCGAATCTACTTCCTGTAAAGATTCTCCTTGTTTCACTAGTACTTTCTCAATTTCAGAAACATGAAGCACTACCTGTTTTAATTCTTCTACGCTACGATCCGTATTCATAAATACTGTGAACTCAAATCCGAAAGCATCCGCTTCGATTTCTTCAATACTAGGAACTGTTTTTTGTATATCACCTATATTTTGCAGCGCTTCAATACACATAATGGCACGTACTGCTTTTAAAATAGCTTGCTGTTCAACTGTTATATGCACTTCATGCGAAACTGCATCATTATTTATAGGTTCTTGCTCAATATATTCCGCAGGAGTTTCTACATTGCCATTCAATAATGCTTCTAATTTCTGCTTAGTTGTAATTACATCAATATTGCCCATTCCGCCTTGTTGCACATCTGCAACCATCTTCTCCAAATTATCAATGCACTCAAAAATCACATCAATAATATTCGCATGTACTACTATATTCCCATGACGAATTTCATCTAAAACGTTTTCCATTTTATGCGTTAAATCCGCCATTTCCGTAAATTCCATACTCGCAGACATACCTTTGAATGTATGGGCTGAACGGAATATTTCTCCTACTACACCCATATCAGCAGGATTCTGTTCTAAAATTAACACATTTTCATTTAGCGACTGCAAATGTTCTTCCGATTCTTCAAAAAATATATTTAACAGATCTGTTTGCATTTTCATCCCCTACCTGTCTAACAAACATTTCATTTATGTATAACAATTTAGTGTTTTAAAACAAGAAAAAAGGGGGCCACACATCTTTCCGTTATCACTGTTTTGATTCCTTGTGGCACCCCTTTTATATTAGCTATTTGCTACTTTTGTTAAAGCTTCGATTACACGATCTGCTTGGAATGGCTTTACAATAAAGTCTTTTGCTCCACCCTTAATTGCATCTAATACCATACCTTGTTGTCCCATTGCTGAACAAATAACAACCTTTGCACTTGAATCAATTTTCATAATTTCTTTTAATGCTTCAAGTCCGTCCATTTCTGGCATAGTAATATCTAATGTTACAATATCAGGTTGAAGTTCTTTATATTTTTGAATCGCTTCTACTCCATTCTCTGCTTCTCCGATAACCTCAAATTCAGAATTACTTTTTAATAAGTTTTTAATCATCGTTCGCATAAACATTGCATCGTCTACAACTAAAATTTTATGTGCCATTCTATTTGTTTCTCTCCTTCTATGTATAAATATATCTTAATATTTCACCTTATCATTCTCACTCATTATACAAAATAAAACGATAAAATTTAATATTTTTTTAAAAGAATTTCTGTATTTTTATTATTTTATTACTAAAATAAAAATATACTATTCTTTAATATAAATGACAACGCGACGGTTTTTCTCCCAATTTTGCGGTGAATCATTTGGTACGACTGGTTTTGTGTCTGCATATCCGACCGCAGCTAACCTTTTATCCTCTACATTATACACTTCAATTAAATGGTGGATCATATTAGCCGCCCTCGCTGAAGATAACTCCCAATTAGAAGGGAACTTCTCGTTATGGATCGGTCTACTATCAGTATGCCCCTCCACAACAATCGGGTTTGGTACAGATTGAAAAAACCCGACTAATTGACTAATGATCTCTTTCGCTTCAGGTTTAACGTTCGCATCACCCGTATCAAATATTAAATTATCTACTATAACGACGCTCACTCCTGTATCTTCTCGGTATACATTCACTTGACTAATACCGTTACTATCTACATATGCTTTTAACTTTTTGTACAAGTCATCCATTCGCTTTTTCGAAATCATTTTCTCATCATTTTTTTCATGTGAAATATCTGGTATTGTATTTTCCATCACTTTTGCATCAACTTGCTCCACGTCACTAAACTTTTCAAGCATCTGTGATAATTTTACTGTATCTTGCTTTGATGTAGCAACTAGTAATACAAAGAAAGTTAATAATAACATCGTTAAATCTGTAAAAGTCGTCATCCAACGAGGCGATCCCTTTTGCGGTCGTTTCATCATAACCATAACACTCCTTGCAATATTAGGCTGCTCGTTTTACTTTTTTCATCTTTGTTTCATATACATATGTATCTAGTTTCAGCTTTAATTTAGAAGGAATTTGTCCACGATACAATTCTGAAATTGCTTCAATAACAAACTTCTTCTCTGTATATAAATCTTCAATACCACGATACACTTTTTCAGCAAGAGGGATTGCAATCATATTTGCAAGTACTGATCCATACAATGTCGTTAACATCGCAACTGCCATCCCTGTACCAATTTGTGATGTGTCTTGCAAGTTTTGAAGCATAATAATAAGACCGATTAAAGTCCCTATCATGCCCCAAGCTGGAGCGAAATCACCAATTTTATCTAATAATGTCGCTCCCTTTCGTAACTCATACACTTCCGTTTCAACATCTTTCATTAATACTTCTTTTAATTCCTCTTCATCATAACCACTTAACATAAGTTGAATTCCTTTTTGAATAAAAGGATTGTCTACTTGCTCTCCATCAACTTCTAAAGAAAGCAATCCGTGTTTTTTAGACTTTTTCGAAAAATCAACAAACAAATCCGTTAACTGTTCCAAATCTTCTTCTCTTCTATGTAAAACAGTAAAAATACTTTTCGTATATTTTTTTATTTCTCCAAATCGATACGCCACAACAATTGTCGCTGTAGTTCCCCCTATGACAATTAAAATAGATGAAACATCTAAAAAGTTTTTAAAAGCTTTTATTCCGCCGCCGCCAATCATAATTGCCGCTATTACTATGGCAAAACCTACTATAATGCCAACTGGGCTAGAAATGTCAAACTTCCTTTTTCTTCTTTGTGGTCTAGCAAATCCTTGATTTTCGTCTCCCATATCCCTGCCCTTTCCTTTTCATTTTTATAAAACATTTTTTTATTTTAATAATGCGTTTTCACATATAATGCTTATTATACGCTTATCATCTATTTATCGCAATATACTCATAAAATTGACACATTTCATTTCCATATTAGAATTATAGTATGGAAATATGAGGAGGATTACAATGGAACATAACATTTTACAAGTCATTGCACTAGCAGAAAAACTAAAATATGAAATGCGACATAGCTGGCTTTCTAATGGACGTCAAGAAAGTGTTGCTGAACATACGTGGCGCATGTCTCTAATGGCCATTTTAGTTGAGCCTTATTTAGATCAAAAAGTAAACATTGAAAAATTACTTAAAATGGTTATTATTCACGACTTAGTCGAAGCTGAAGCTGGTGATATTCCTGCTTTTGATACAATGAATAGTCATGAATTACAATTACAAAAACAAAAAAATGAGCAAGAAGCCATTTTAAATATTAAACGAACATTAAAAGGTTCTCTCGGTGAGGAATTATATGATTTATGGATGGAGTTCGAAGCAAAAGAAACGTACGAAGCAAAAGTAGCTAACGCCCTTGATAAGCTTGAGGTGAAAATCCAGCATAATGAAGCTGATATTGATACGTGGCTACCAATTGAGCATAAAATGACATTCCAAGTAGCAAAGCATACAAACTTTGATTCTTTCCTGTCTAAATTACAAAAAATGATTGAACAAGATGGTGAAAAGAAATTACTAGCTGCCGGCATTGACGTGGAAGCTTGCAAACGATAATGAAAAGACACTCAATTTGAGTGTCTTATTTCATTATCGTTGATACAGCCTGCTTGTAAATCAGTTGTTGTTTCCCATCAACTAACATTAAAACGGTAAATTTGTCTATTGCAACAACTTCTCCTACTATTCTAACGCCACTCTTTAAAAAAATTGTAACAATACCTTTTTCTTCTTTTATTTGTTTATATAGCTCTTCTTGTAAATGTTCCAAATACTTTTCTCTCCTTTTTCGCAAAATATCTTAATATAAAAAACTACAAATTATTTATGTGCTTTATCTTTTACATTCATAAACTTATTAATAAGTATATCTAAATCCCGGCTAAATAACAAAACTTTATCATGTTCCAATCCATGTCTAGCAACAAGTTGAATTAGCTCTTTCTTTTTGTTTTCTATTTTATTGTGTAATTTTCCCATCTCCATCTCTTTACTAAAACTCCCTTTTCCCATAATATTACTTGTAAAATTATAGTACAAATCCTCTCATAAAAAAATATAAAAATGGTTTTTTTTACAATTTTTATATTTTTTTATGAAGAAATAGCAAAATATATAACGATTTCTTCACATATCCCTAGCTCAATATACAATCAAAATGACCATACAGGCGTTTGTCTAATTACAAAAGAGACTGGCTCCTTTTCCATACAAAAAACATACTGTATATAGTAGTCCATGAATTATATAGATTAACTTACTCAAAAGGAGGAAAACATATGAGCTATGGTGGAAGTTGCGCTGGTTTCGGCGGTGGATTTGCTTTGCTTATCGTACTATTCATCCTTCTAATCATCATCGGATGTAGCTGCTGGGGTGGCGGCGGATACGGATACTAATATATCCTATCCTTAACAAATGAACGAAAAACTATACGAAAACAGCTCATATTTGAGCTGTTTTTTCATACTTTCGTATGAAGTGATATCCCTCTTTTTTGCGATTTCAACTAATTACAAAACGTTTACGATGAAATTAAGAAATACTTTACTAAGGAGGATTACAATGATTAAAGGTCTTTACGAAGCACATTTACCTGTCCGCAACTTAGAGATATCTATACCTTTTTATGAATCACTTGGACTGAAATTATATAAAAGAGGAGATGATATTGCTTTCTTTTGGATTAAAGAAAATGAAAGTTGGCTCGGCCTTTGGGAAGGCACAGAATACAAAGTTAATTATCATCCCTCTTTACGACACATCGCCTTTCAAGTAAGCTTACATGATTTAGAAAATGCGATTCATTGGCTAACTCAAAAAGGCATTTCAGCACGAAAAGATTTCGGAATGGAACCAATTGAACCGATTGTTTTTCCAGAATTAGCGCATGCCGCCGTATACTTTAACGATCCTGATGGAAATAGTTTAGAATTGATTGCTCAATTACCTGTTGGACTTCCTACAGCGGAAAAAGTGTATTTAAGTGAGTGGAAAAAACAAGTTCAAGCATCATCATTACATAAAGATTAATCTTGTTATGTCAGTTTCTTATTCTACACTTCTAAAAACAAATAATAACTTCAAAAAACTATTTTACGGTCAAACGTTAAGTGTACTTGGAGATTGGTTTCATACTGTAGCTTTAGTAACATTCGTCTATAGCATAACGGAATCTCCGTTTATGATTGCACTCACCTTTATAAGTAAAGGATTACCTCAACTTCTGCTTAGTCCATTCATAGGCGGCGTTGTAGATCGTTTTTCTAAAAAGAAGATTCTGATTTTTACCGATATTTTACGAGGTATGATCGTCCTCACTTACTTATTTGCACTATATAAAATTGAGATTATTTTCATTTCTAATATATGTTTAGCTGTACTTTCTTGTTTATTTGAGCCGGCTAAACAAGCAACCTTAAAAAATACCGTACACCAAGATCATTTCGTAACTGCTAACTCTCTTTCTAGTATAATGAATAGTTTTATGTCTATTATGGGGGCTTCTTTAGGCGGAATCCTTGCACAATCTTTACATATTGAGTTCGCTTTTTTAGTTAATAGCCTGTCATACTTTATTTCAGCCTATTTTATTTATAATATGAGCGCCCCTTCTAATGATACTTGTAATAAGAAAAAAGCATTTTTTACTGATATAAAAGATGGTTATACGTACATATTACAAACAAAAATCATTTTAACCTTAATTCTTGTCGGCATTTCATGGGGCATGATTGGAGGTGCTTATCAGCTACTTCTAACGATCTATGCCGAAAAAATTTTTCACACGAATATCGGAATTTTATATACGGTTCAAGGGGCTGGGCTTATGATGGGAAGTCTCCTCGTTAATCTTTATACGTCTCATAATAAAGAAAGAATGAAAAAAGCATTTGGCTGGGCCTACTTCCTACAAGGAATTTTCTTTCTTGGATTCATTTTATCCGATCAGCTTATTGTCGGTATTATTACATTGCTCTGTATGCGCATAGCAGGAGGAATCATCGTTCCACTTGATACGACATTACTTCAAACTTACACGAAGGACAATATGGTGGGTAAAGTTTTTTCACTCCATTATTCCATTTACGGATCTCTTATTCAGTTATCTATGTTTTTTACAGGAGCGCTTTTAGAAATTCTTTCTCCGCAAGTTATCGGTACCTTGTTAGCTATATGCTGTATTTTTGTTAGTTTTATATGGCTGTTCTTGTATTACCGCGGGAAACTGAGTGAAGAATCCACTATCACTTAATAGCATGTTTAATACATGCTATTTTTATTTTTGTCGAAATTCAAAGGAAAAAGGCGATTTATTTTCCTTACGTTCTAATTTTTTAGAATATACAATAAATTTAGATTATAAGAAAGGAGATGTCATAATGTTTGACGATAGACTTACTATTTCAGCTGAGCAGCAGAAGCTCATTTCTAACGCAACTCGCATTCAAATTCTTCACCTTTTAAAAGACGAAGCACTCACTGCAAAGCAAGTAGCTACTAAACTAAATAAATCTGCTGGTAGCGTACATTATCACGTTCAAATTTTATATGATGGAGGGTTACTTGAATTAGTAGACACGAAAGAGAAACGAGGAATTATTGAAAAATATTACAAGGCAAAATCTGCTCATTTCTATATTGAAGAAAGCGGCACAGAGGGAACGAATACAGGTAGTCATATTGTATCTCATTTATTTTTAACTCCAGAGGAATTACAACAGCTTACGTGGGAAGTTTCACAAGTTTTATTACGCTGGGAAAACAAAACCGCTCGTCAATCAAACTCCGAAGAGGAATACGCTATTTCCTGCAAGATTAAAAAACAATGAAAGAAAGGTCCAGCTGCTCATGAAAAATAAATTATTATTATTGTCGGGAACAGGAATTTCTCGTTTAGGTGATTTTATGTATCTCATCGCCCTAAACGTAATGGTGTTAAATAGCACAAACTCCCCTGCTGCTGTAGCAGGATTATGGATTGTAGGTCCAATTGCGACCGTTGTTACAAAAATATGGTCTGGTAGCATAGTAGATCGATTAAACAAACGGTCTATTATGCTCATCACAGATATAATTCGTGCAGCTCTCATTGGCTGTATTCCACTATTTGATTCTATTTGGGCCATTTATATTTTTATCTTTTTAACTCGCATCGCTACATCATTTTTCGATCCAGCATCATTTTCTTATAGAACAATGCTCATACGAGCTGAAGAACGCGCTCAATTCAATGCTTGGAATAACTTTTGTACAAGCGGGGCTTTTATTATCGGTCCAGCCCTTGCTGGAATACTTCTCACCACGCACTCAGCATCCTTTGTTATTTACTGCAACTCACTTTCCTTTCTACTTTCTACTATTCTCATTTATTTCTTGCCAAACATTACATTACAAACAAAGCAAAACGAAGAAGTTGCAAATACTTTCGTACAAACATTACGAAGTGATTTGAAACAAGTTTTTTCATTCGCTCGAACGGAAACTTACATCATTCTCATTTTCGTTTTATTTCAAGCTACTATGCTTGTTTCTATGGCGCTCGATTCACAAGAAGTTGTATTCACAAAACAAGTACTGTTTTTATCCGACATGGAATATAGCATGCTTGTTAGTATAACTGGTGCTGCATATATTTTCGGTTCATTTCTTGTTTCTCTCTTTGCTAAACGATTACCGATTCAACATTGTATCGGATTCGGTATGTTTTTTACAGCAATAGGTTATGTAATTTTCGCCTTTTCAAATTCATTTATAGTCGCGGCAGGCGGTTTCATTTTACTTGGCATTTCTTCATCATTTGCTGGTACTGGCTTTATCACATTTTATCAAAATAACATCCCAGTTCATATGATAGGACGTATTGATAGCGTATTTGATTCTATAAAAAATTTCATCCAAATCTTTTTCATTTTAGCAATTGGGGCATCCGCACAATTTCTTTCCGTTCAAATTACTGTAATCATTAGTTCATTACTCATTCTTCTCCTTTCCTGTTTATTAGCAATCCGGGTAATGACACCTTCCCGAGAAAAATATTTTAAGGCTACAGGGTCATCATTGGAATATTAAATGCATCATAAAAAGCGGCTATTTAGCCGCTTTTTTCCCATTTTAAAGGACAGTAAGCCCTCACTGATTTAAGTTTCACTTTATGTTAAAATATGTATTGGATTTGATTATGTAGGAGGGCTATTTTGGAGATTATATTCATTTTCATATGTATTATATTAGTAGCTTCTATTTTACAAACAAGTACAGGTTTTGGCTTTTCTATTATGGCAACACCTTTCTTACTCATGCTATTTCTACCACAAGAAGCTATTCAAATAAATATTATTTTATCATTAATTATTTCCATATCACTCATTTGGAAAATAAGAACAGACATTGATTTTATTCTACTGAAAAGATTAATTTTCGGAAGCATAGTTGGTGTTCCGTTTGGTATTATCATTTTCACTTCCATTAACATCAACACATTTAAATTAGCAATTAGCATCCTGCTCTTACTATTAACGTTGATGCTAATATGCAACTTTAAGATTCAATCAACAAAATCTAGAGATTTCATAGTTGGCGGATTATCTGGTCTTTTAACGACAAGTATCGGTATGCCAGGACCACCTCTGTTGCTTTACTTTACAGGAACGGATACGAAAAAAGAGAAATTGAGAGCAACCACTTTAGCTTTTTATCTATTTATATATTTCATTAGTCTACTAACTCAAATACTCTTTACTGGTACAAATAAAACAATTTGGGAATCCAGTTTTTATGCTATTCCAATCGTATTTCTAGGTTTGTATATAGGTCAAATTATTTTCAAATGGCTTAATCAACGGATTTTCAAAATATTTACGTATATCCTTTTAAGTTGTACAGGTATGTATCTTCTTATTGAGAGTTTACATTTGTTATAAGTAAGTTTTTCAATATAAAAGATGCTTTATATTATTACGTGTGGTGGAGTAGTCTACATCGAAAAAAAACATATTTTAGAGCTACAAAATCATAAATAAAATACTAACTAAACGATAAAAAGCGGCTATTATGCCGCTTTTTATATTCACATTAAATATTTTAAAACTAAAATCCCACCTATTACTATTACAAAGACATTGAAAAAAATCATCCAACGTTTTTCAAATTCCTTATATCTCTCTTCTTTCACTCCATATTGTTTTAGTTTTTCAATTAAAATTGTTAATTTTTGATTATACTCTTCACTTCCTAATTGTATATAATTGTTATTTATTTTAATTCCATATACATTTTTCATTTTTTTATGTTGCGAAACTGCTTGAATTGAGTTTATTAGTACATTGTATTCATTCAACTTTTTAAAATAACAATCTAACGCTACAATTTGTAACCTTGTATTAGTTAAAACAATGTAATAATAAAAAGTAGCACCTGCCGTGAATATATTCGGTATAACTTTAGAATTAACAAATCCTCCTTCTTCCACTAATATTTCACACTCGATTTCTTCTCCTTCTTGTAACTCTTTCCGAACTGATTCTTCCAACATTTGCACCGTTAATTTCTTCAATAATTCCCCGTTTTTCACATAATACTTATCTACATTTATAGACTCATTCGCTTCTTGCTCTAAACGTGCAATTTCTTCCTCTGAATATTGGAGCTCATTTAACATAGATAATAATCTTTTATCCATATTACACACTCCCTTTCCACAGTTTTTGGAGTTTTTTCTTCCCACGAGAAATTCTATTGTATATATAATCTGCCGTCACTTTTAATTCTTTCGCAATATCGTCAATGGAATATCCATCAATATACCTCTTCAAAAAGATATATCGATCTTTCTTATTTAAATCTTGAACTATTTCCATAATCTCTTCTTCTTGTTCTATTTCATACCTATCATGAATACCTGTATCTATTTCTACGTCTTTATCGATTTTATTCTCTTTATATATTTTCTTTTTATATTCCAATGCCTTTAATTTAGTAATACCAATCATCCAAGATTTTAAGTTTCCCTTTTCTGTATCAAATTGTTCGATATGAAACCAAATGACAGTAAATACATCGTTATAACAATCATCCACATATTGTTTCTCCATAGGGGTACTTAATGATTTATGAATAATGTATAAAATTAACTTTCCATATTGATCAATTACTTCTTTCAAAGCATCTTGATCACGTTTTTTCATAGCTATAATTAAATCCTCTTCAGAATCGAAAATCATAAACATCTTCCTTCCTCAATTCCCCTTTAGCAGCTGCCTTTACTTACTATTGGTATTTCATTCTCATTTTCTATCACTTTTGTAAAAATTTCTTAATTTTTATTTCTATGTATAATGATAACAAATAAAATACCTAAGTTCAGAAAGGAGTATCTACATTCTGAACTTAGGTATTAACAATTAAATTATTCACTTATACTAACGTTTCATCACAAACCTCTGTTACATTTTTAAAATATTGCAAGTTCTCCTTCGCTTCAGCTTCATTAAATAAATTGAGCTGCTTCATTATTTCAGCAGCAAATTCAACGTACGCAGATCCTACCGCTGTTATTATTTTTCCATCAACGGTTATATCTTTATTTTGTTTATATTCCCATTTATGTAAATGCGCTAATTGTTTTTCATCTGGTGTTAATGATGTTGAGAATTCCTTCTTATTAAGTACTCCTGCTGCATGTAGTAAAGATGTCCCTGCACAAATACCCGCTATCCATTTATTTTGCTTATGTAATTCGTTCACGATAGATAACAACTTTTCATTTTCTAAATGGTCAAAAATATGCCCTCCTGGTACGATAAGCACTTCATAGTCCGCTACTTCAATAAGTTCGATAGAAACATGTGGTTGACACAAAAAACCACCTTCTCCTGTAACTGTTTTGCCGTCTATTGTTGCTGTTATTATTTCGAATTCCTTACTTATTAAAAATAAACTCGCTATATTCACTTCAAATTCTGCAAATCCATCAAATAAAAAGATTAATGCTTTTTTCATATTATCTCCTCCCCCTATACTTATTCGAAGACAATCATATTTCTCCTCCAAAAAAGGCAGACCTGCATACAGGTCTGCCTTTTTACTCATTTCTTATTAAATCCTTTTTCACTTAAAAATTCTTTCATATGCATTCTTTTTTCTTTAGCCATAAACGAACTCATTGATTCCGTCCATGTTACGTTCTTCTTATTTGATGATCTTTCTTTGTAATACGAACTCATCGTTTCATCGTATTCGTTTAATAATTCATCATATTTCTTTTCATCATATCCATTTTCATGAAGGATTGCTGCTACTGGTAAACGCGGTTTCACTCCATGATTTTCATCTGGTACACCAACTGTCATTCCGAATACAGGATATACTTTATCGGGTAGATGAAGCAATTCACTTACTTCTCTCGGATTATTACGAATACCACCAATATAACAAATGCCGTATCCTAACGATTCTGCTGCTAACGCTAAGTTTTGTGCGAAAAGTGAAGCATCTACCGTTGCAACGATAAAGTCTTCTACTCCTTCATGTTTTATCTCTGTACTGTGCTGTTCACACGCTATTTCAAGTCGTTTTAAATCTGCACAACAAACAAAGAATGCTGCGCAGTCTTTCACGTGACGATTTCCGGATAACTCTGCTAGTTTAGCCTTTAGGTCTTGATCTGTTACATATATAACAGAATACGCCTGTACAAAATGTGAGGAAGCGGCATGCTGCGCAGCTTGTACCATTCTTTCTACTACATCTTTCGGGATTGATTCTTCTTTATATTTACGAACTGAAACGTGTTGCTCCATTTTATGTATAATCTCATTCATGAAAAACCCTCCTTTTTTCTCTTCATAATGAAAAATTAACATATCTTTTTTAATATTCACAACTTATAAGCACAAAAAGAGCAATTCTTTTTGAATTGCTCTTTTTAAAACGTCTATTAATACGGTAAATGAAATTTTATCGATATATCGATAAATAACAATAAATTATTTCTTATCTTATTACGCTGTTTTCAAAACTTTAATACCTTTTACGATATTCCAAATGAAGTAATAAATCCCTACAAGAATGAACACCGCATATGTGATCATCATTCCAATTCCAGCACCATCAGATTGATTGAAGCTTAAGCCATATATGCCGGATACTGCTAATCCACCAAATAAAACCGCATACGGGAAAATATGTGACCAAAATGCTTTTTTCGCGTGGTATTTCACTTCATCCTCCGCAACGAAGTATACGATAATTGGCAGTAAAAATGGTGCAAAAAAGATACTAAAGTAACATAGTGAAGATAATATATTATTTCCTTTCATCCGATTCACCTCTAAATATTTTTTGTTATCTTCATTATGTCAGGAATCCATTCCAGAAACTATCGCTTTACCTTTCATAAACATGACATCTTTGTAAGATTTTTATCAAAAATAATCCCGCCTAGATTTCCAGGCGGGATTACTTTTCTCTATATTCGATTCATAAACCAATATTGCGTAATAGCTAAATACTCTCGTATATTCGATGGAATGACAATTCGCTTCGGTGTTTCAGCCGGAAGACCTTCTAATTGTAAACCTTGTTTTGCTGCTATTTTTTTCGCTCTAAACATATGGAAATCGTTTGTTACGATCATTCCTTTTTTCATATCGCTCAAAATTAACGGTTTTGAGAATTTAATATTCTCATCTGTACTTGTTGACTTATCTTCCATAATAATGCGGTCTTCTGCAATTTTTAGTTTCATTAATCCATTTTTCATTGCTAATGCTTCTGAAATATCTTCGCCTTTTCCTTTCCCTCCAGACACAATCGCAATTGTTTTTTCATGTGATTGTAAATACTCAGCTGCTTTATCAATACGATATTGCAATGAGTACGACGGTTTCGTTCCGTTTACTTTCGAGCCTAATACAATTATATAATCCGCATCGTAGGTAGCATTCATTTGCCCATGCTTATAAATGTTATATTGTAAAAATCCCGCATAAACGGCACAAACCATTATAATTCCTATCATATACTTAATTATTTTCTTCTTTCTCATATCCATATACCCCTATGTTCTTTTCTTCTTTCATGATAATATCCATTTATTTGTTTGTATACAGACAAATTCCAATTCACCCTAATTTATCCTCCTGAAAGTAATATTTATATTTTCTTTCGGGAACAGTAAGTACAACTTTGCACGAAGGAGTGTCTCTATTGCTTCTCTTTTTATGTAACGTATCGTTCTTTTTTATCTTATTTTTACTATCACTTAAGATGCTCGGTAAATCTGCTTTAGCACAACTAACTCCTCATGATTTTGGTGCTATTATCTTTTTATCTTATTTAGCTTTTCAGGCCATACCAGTCTCTGGTGCTTTGCAAGCTTTTCTCGGTATGGTCGTTATTACATGTTTGCATTTACTTCTTACAAAATTAAGTTTACTAAACAAACTAAATCGTTTTATTCTTGGACACCCTATCATTTTAATTAAACATGGTGATATTATTTTTGAGAACTTACAAAAAAGTAGATATCCAATTGCTGAACTACTGTCTAACCTTCGCGTCGCAGGATACCCAAGTGTTCATGAAATTGAATATGCTATTTTAGAAGCAAACGGAGCCATTAGTATTTTACCAAAGCGTGAGCTTGTACCATTAACTCCAAAAGATTTGAACATAGATGTTACATATGCCGGATTACCCATTGCCCTTATCGTTGATTCGCAAATTCAATACGATAACTTAAAGTTAATTCATAAGGACGAAAAATGGTTATATAAAGAATTAAAAGAAAAAGGCATCACTAATATTAAAAACGTTGCTTTCGCATCTGTTCAAGAAACAGATGGATCTTTTGCGATTAGTTTAAAAGCATAAAAGAATCCCCTTACTTGTTCAAGGGGATTCTCTTCATTATATTGCTTCTTTCTCTCCCGCCATATTTAATGGAACAGGATGTTTCATACGATTCATCGTAAATACGATAATTGCTGTCAATACTTCAGCTACTGGCATAACAAGCCAAATTCCATTTATCCCAAATAATTTTGGCATAATCCATAATAATGGAATAATAAATAGTAACCCTCGGCTCATTATAATCAGCACTGATTTTGTCGTTTGTCGCACTGATTGGAAGTACTCTCCATACACAATGTTGTAGCCTAAAAATACATATTGGATAAAGAACAAGCTAATACCCGTTAATGTTAACTCCAATAACTCTGGAGATTGGACATCAAATAGACCAATAATATATTTCCCGAAGAATAATCCGACAATTATTGCAATACCACCAAGTACTACCGCAATTTTTACAGCGAACTTTAATCCTTCACGCAATCTTTCTGATAAATTTGCACCGTAATGGAAACTAGCGATTGGTTGCAATGCAGCACCGACACCGAAGAATAATAGTAATGTCATAGCGTGAATACTATTCACCATCGCATAAGAAGCGACTCCTACTTCTCCTGCATATTGAACGAATGCAATATTAAAACCAATCGTTACAATCGCTACTGTACTTTCTGCTGTAAAGCTCGGGAAACCTATGATCATAATTTGTTTAACTGTATCCCATTCAAAATGGAATTTCGTCCATTTTAAAATACTACTTTTTCTAAAGAAGTGCGTTAATAATACAAGGAATCCAATCGCTGCTGAAAGAATAGTCGCTGAAGCAGCACCTGTTACGCCCCATCCAAAGATGAAAATAAAGATATAGTCAAACACTATATTTAATACAGCCGTTACAACTAGACCTGCCATTGCTAAATTAGGATTTCCATCATTTCGTATAAATGTACTTAAAATATTTTCTAAAACGTATATCATTCCAAATGTTAATAATACGTGTAAATAGTCTAACGCATACGGTAAAATCACTTCGTTTGCACCGAATAAGTATGCTATATCTTCTATTCTCCATAAGCAAATCGCTGCTAACACACCTACGATCATTACTGCTACCGTCATAGATTGCGTAAAAATAGACCTTGCTCTTTCTATTTTATTTTCACCTAGAGCAATGGAATATAACGTTGCTCCGCCCATTCCAATCCATAATGAAATAGAGAAGAAAATTGAAAAGGCCGGAATAGCCACGTTTACTCCTGCTAATCCGTTTGCTCCAACTCCCCTACTAATCATAACCGCATCAATCACAATATTAACTGACATTAATACCATTCCAAGAACAGCTGGTATTAAATATGAAATAAATAAACTTTTTATCGGTTTTTCTCTTAACTTTTCTGTTGTTTCCATCATATAAATGCTCCTTTTTTCAATGCTCTGTTCACAGTTTAAACCTTAAAGTTGCTTGAAGGTCAATAGAGAATTAAAAAATAGGTAACTTAATTATTGTGTTTGATGCCAATTTGTTATGATACGAGCCCTACAACTTATTGCTTTGTTTTTTCATGATAGGAATTTGAATTTCTGTTACTTGCTCCTCTGGATTTTCTGTTACAGACCAATCAATTAATGCAATCTCAATCGCATCTCCACTTACTTCGTATCCTTCTTGATCAATATATTTCATTACCTTCTTATATGTTTCATCCGTTTCTTCATATGGTCCATGGTGATATACACAGGCAAATATACCTTCTTTAATTTCATCTGAATTATGCATTTGAAAAGGCATGTAATCCAGCAGAATAAAAACACTGCTATACGCTTGAAACTCATTTTGCATTAATCCTTTTTTTGCCACCGTTACACCGATATCTCCAGAAAATAAACTATCATCCATTTGTTTCATATTTTTTTGCAGCGAATGAATATAGTACTCAAACATATCATCCGTCGTATTCGGGGCAACAGCAATGGCTGTTATCTTTCGCTGCGGGATCTCTTTAATTACCATTTGTTCAGCTTTTACTTTTGTTGCTTCCTTAATTAAATGAATTCTATGCTCCATTTTCGCCAAAGCATACTCAATTTCTCTTTGTTTTTTCAACATCATTTCTTGTTGTTTTTCCAGTAAATTGAGTGCGTATGCTGGATTTCTTTCATCAATATATTTCTTAATTTCCTTTAATGGAATATTTAATTGGCGTAAAAATTTAATCGTATCTAATAGTGAAAATTGATCGATTGTATAGTAGCGATAATTTGTTTTCGGGTCCACAATGGACGGATGAAAAATCCCCTTTTCATCATAATAGCGTAGAGTAGATTCCGCTATATTTTGCATTTTTGCCATTTCTCCAATTGTAAAGCGTTTATTTAATAACATATGTCCTTCTCCAATTCATAAAAAATGTCACCTTGTTTCTTCTTATTATATAGTGGTTCCCTCCATACCTAAATCGAATCCTATCATGAAAATCTGCTATTTTTTCATTGATTTTTCATACATTTTATTATATATTAATTACAGGTTCAAATTACGAGTTCAAAAGAACTTGTAATCAGACCCTTTGTTTAATGGGTTTTACATATTTTCATTAGGCAAATCCCGAGAAATCGTATGATAAAAATAAAAATGATGAGGAGAGGATCCGATGGAATTCGAATTTTTCTTTCAAATTGCACTTATTTTATTAAGTACAAAGCTTGCTGGTGATCTTAGTGTTAGACTAGGTCAACCTTCTGTACTAGGTAAATTAATTGTCGGTATCGTTATCGGTCCAGCTGTATTAGGTTGGATTGAAAATTCAGAGCTTCTAACACAATTAAGTAATGTTGGTGTTATTCTTTTAATGTTTATGGCAGGACTTGAAACAGACTTAGAGGAATTAAACGCAAATCGTAATTCTTCTTTAGCAGTTGCACTTGGAGGTATCATTCTTCCATTCGTAGGTGGTTACGTTTCTGGTCTTGTTATGGGAATGGAACAAGGAAATGCTGTATTTTTAGGATTACTTCTATGTGCGACAAGTGTTAGTATTTCCGTACAAACACTTCGTGATTTAGGAAAGATGAAAACACGTGAAAGTACAACTATGCTTGGCGCTGCTGTATTTGATGACATTCTTGTTGTTATTTTATTAGCATTTGCAATGAGCTTCTTAGGTACAGACGATGTTAACTTAACAATGGTTATCTTGAAGAAAGTTGTATTCTTCGCTTCTATTATTTTAATCGGATGGAAAGGTGTTCCTGCGATCATGCGCTGGTTATCACCACTACGCGTATCTGAGTCTATCGTGAGTGCGGCTCTTATCATCTGTTTCTCATTCGCATATTTCGGCGAGCTATTAGGAATTGCTGGCATTATCGGTGCTTTCGCAGCTGGTATCGCTATTTCTCAAACGAACTACAAACATGAAGTAGAAAAGAAAGTAGAACCAATCGCTTACGCTATGTTCGTTCCAGTATTCTTCGTTAGTATCGGTATGAATATTACATTTGACGGTATTGGTGATCAAATTTGGTTCATCCTAGCATTAACAGTAATCGCTGTATTAACGAAACTAATTGGTTGTGGATTCGGTGCACGAATGACTGGATTTGACGCTAAGTCTTCTGCCATTATCGGTGCTGGAATGGTTTCTCGTGGTGAAGTTGCACTTATCATCGCTGGAACAGGACTTTCTTCAGGTCTACTAGCACAAGATTACTTTACAGCTATCGTTATCGTTGTTATTTTAACTACAATGATTACACCACCAATGTTAAAATACACTTTTGGTGCAAAAGATAAAGCAATGAAAGCAAGTAAATAAATTTTATATATAAAAAGAGATTGCTATCTTATAAGATAGCAATCTCTTTTTACTTTTATCTTTACACAATCTCGTTCTTTTTTAACCATTTTTCAAACATAATTCGTGCTTCTTCATCGTCAATATCATCACTAAATGAATACACCATAATGCCGTAATCATCCGTATATTCACCCAGTTTCATTTTCTCCACTTTCTTATAAAAATCGTCTACCTCATAATGCGGAATATAAGCATCCCAAACTGGTTCATTTATTCTTTTGTACGCCGTCACTTCTAAATCATATCCATCTTCATAATATCCGATGTGATAATGTTGACTCAGATCATGTTTCTCCATAAAAAGCCCCTCCTACTAAACAAAAGCGAGCTGTAATCTACAAGCTCGCTTCATTCATTAAATACGTTCCATCGCTGTCTTCAACGTTCCAACAACAAAAGCGATTTCTTCACTCGAAATAACAAGTGGTGGTGCTAATGTTAAGACGTTATTATATCCTGCTGTTGTCATACCATTTCGCCCTATAATTAACCCTTTTTCTTTACAAGCATTTACAACACTTGCAATTTTGTCGTTATCAATGGGCTCTTTCGTCTCTTTATCATTTACTAGTTCGATTCCAACTAGTAGACCTTTCCCTCTAATATTCCCAACAAGTGGATGTTCTCCAATTTCTTCTTTTAATTGCTCTAATAAAAGCGAGCCCATTTGTGCAGAACGCTCAATTAAATTTTCATTTTCCATAATCTCTAAGTTTTTAAGTGCTAATGCACAAGCTGCAGGATTTCCACCAAATGTATTAATATGACGGAAGAATTCATATTCTCCATTCCCTTTAAATGCTTCATATATTTCTTTTTTCACAGCTGTCGCTGATAATGGTAAATATGCGCTCGTAATCCCTTTTGCCATCGTAATAATATCTGGCTTCACATCATAATTCATAAATCCAAATGCCTTCCCTGTACGTCCGAAACCGCAAATTACTTCATCGCTAATGAGTAGTGCACCGTGTTTTTGACACGTCTCATGAACGGCTTTCATATAGTCTTGTGGTGGCATTAAAATGCCTCCGCCCGTAATAATTGGTTCCATAATAAAAGCTGCAATCGTTTCACTTAATTCCCATGTCATAACGCGATCTACTTCTTTTACACATTCTACATCATAAATGTCCTCTGCTTCTATTCCAGGCATACGATAACAATCTGGCGGTGTTACATGTAAAAATCCTGAAGCAAATGGCTCATATTGATATCTACGCTGCGCTTGTCCCGTCGCTGCCATCGTAGCCATTGTATTGCCATGATACCCACGGTAACGTGACATAAATTTATAACGATGCGGTTCACCTTTTTGCGCATAGTATTGCCTTGCTATTTTAAAAGCTGTTTCGTTCGCTTCCGAACCACTATTAGAGAAGAAAATAACATACTCTCCTCCAAGCCACTCATTTAATTTTTCAGCAAGCTTTATAGCAGGTTCATGCGATTGTGACATCGGAAAGTATGATAATGTTTGTAATTGCTTATAAGCCGCCTCTGCGAGCTCTTTTCTTCCATATCCACTATTCACACACCAAAGACCACTCATACCATCTAAATATCTTTTTCCTTGTATATCTTCAACCCAGCACCCTTCTGCTTTTGCCCCTACCATTGTACTATTTGGACTAAAGGGACGCATTCCGTGCCAAACATATTGCTCATCTTTTGCTAACAATTCATCTGTCTGTTTCGTTTTCATCATTTCTTCCACCTTCCATAACAACTTATTTTTCACAAAAGCTGCGCTGGTGCCATGATGATTTAATTTTCTCCCTGCTTATTTTCATTCCACAAAATTAAGACAAAATCCTACTTACAATACATTAATATTTACAAGAAAAAAAGAGCTTTTCTTATATATCGAAAAGCCCTTCTCTTTTTAATGGGAAGATGCATCACTAATACCATGACCAGTATTAGATTTCACAAGAATTTCATCAAACTTCGCTGCATCTTCTTTCTTACTAGATAACACGGTTCCTAAATATGCTGCAAGGAATCCAAGCGGAATTGAAATAATTCCAGGTGTCGTATATGGGAAAATCGCTTCCCCAACAAATATAGCTTTTCCAGCTACAGGGTTCCAAACATTTGGACTTAACGCTACGAGAACAATTGCTGATACAAGACCAACAACCATACCCGAAATAGCACCCGTTGTATTGAAGCGCTTCCAATATATTGTGAATAATATAACGGGTAGATTTGCACTCGCTGCAACTGCAAATGCTAATGAAACTAAAAATGCTACATTCAATGTTTGAGCAAATAACGCTAGTATAATGGATAATACCGCTACTCCAATAGACGCATAGCGAGCCATTGAAACTTGCTCTTTTTCCGTTGATTTCCCCTTGCGAATAATTTCATTATAAAAATCATGTGCAAATGCTGATGCGGCTGTTAATACAAGTCCTGCCACTACAGCCAAAATCGTTGCAAAGGCAATGGCTGATACGAAAGCAAATAAGAAATCTCCACCTAGCGCTTTCGCTAATAAAGGTGCTGCCATATTACCAGCTGGATTCGCTTTAATAATCGCCTCATTCCCTACAAATGCCGCCGCCCCAAATCCTAAGAAAATTGTCATAATATAAAATGCACCAATTAACCACGTAGCGTATACAACAGATTGACGTGCTGTTTTTGCGTCACGTACTGTAAAAAAACGAACAAGAATATGTGGTAATCCAGCTGTACCAAGAACTAGTCCTAAATTTAAAGATAGCGTATCAAGACCATCTTTATACTTTACTCCTGGATTTAAAAATGAATCTTTTAATGGCGTAGCCGTTTTCATTTGAGCGAACATTTCAGTCACACTAAAATTAAATTTGGAGAAAACGATAACAGAAATAATAAATGTACCAGCCATAAGTAGTACAGCCTTTACAATTTGAACCCAGCTTGTCGCAGTCATTCCGCCAAAAATAACGTACACTGTCATTAATGTACCAACGATTAAAACGGATGTCGTATATTCGATCCCTAATAATAATTTAATAAGTGCACCCGCCCCAACTAGTTGTGCAATCATATAAAAAATCGAAATCGTCATCGTATTAAGCGCTGCAACTCCGCGAACTTTTTTCGCATCAAAACGCGCCGCAATCATATCTGCTAGCGTGTACTTCCCTAAATTTCGAAGTGGCTCTGCAACTAAGTATAATACAACTAAGTAAGCAACTAAGAAACCGATACTATAAAAGAACCCATCAAACCCAGTTAATGCGATCGCTCCGGCTATACCAAGAAAAGACGCAGCAGACATATAATCTCCCGCAATGGCCAGACCATTTTGCCAACCAGTTAATCCCCCTCCAGCTGTATAAAATTCACTCGCATTTTTCGTTTTTTTCGATGCAAAATAGGTTATGACGAGCGTACCGAGAACAATAATTAAAAATAGTGCAAACGCAGTAATATTCAAATTCAGCCCCTCCCTTTTTGCATATCTTGCAGAATGTTTTGTGAGATTTTATCAAAGGATTCTGCTTTTTGGCTATAAATCATACATAATGACCACGTCATGATAAATTGTGCAAATGCAAACACCCACGCCCACGTAACATCCCCAAATGCTGGTGTATTGAGCACCTTTGAATACGATGTTAAAATAGGTAATGCAATAAAAAAGCTTAAAAAGAAAATACTCATCGGAACGATAAACTTCTTTTTTGTATTTAATAGCAATTGAAATTCTTCTGACTGAACAACCTCTGTATAATTCACCTCATTTTGTAACTTACGTGCTGACGTATCATCTCGTTTCATTCTCTAATCCCCTCTCTTACTAGAAATACAATTCCCCCTTGTATACACAAAGACTAAATTTTATAAATATTCAGAAACTTATTTTCATTTTAGACAATCCATACATTCCTGCAAAGATTTTTCGATAGACATTTTTCGGCATTTTCCCCTAAGTTTTTAATATACTTTTTCAACATAAAATTTACGTACTGCAATCTCATACCAATAAAGATTCAATGCTCATTAAAACAAAAAGACAGAAGTAGTGCTTATCGCACTACTTCTGTCTTTTTCTCTTTTTCTAAATTACGAGCTGTTTCGCTTAATTCAACTTCTTTTCCATCTTTAAGCGTTCCAAATATGAAATCGAATACTGGATTTGAAACACCGAACCAAAACTTTTCATTTTTATAGTGGTGTAATATGTGCTGTTTTTTAAGCCATCGTCCAAACTTAGTGAACGGACGAATTGGTTTATGGGCAATATAATGTTTCCATTCATAAACGAGAAGCATAATAATCATTCCGATTCCAAATGAAAGTGTAATAGTAACACTTTTTGTTATAGCGTATGATATGAGTAAATATATAGTAAAGCTAGGTATGCTAAACCATACAGGCAAAAATAATAGTTTTAAATCATCTGGATATACGTGATGATCATAATGCAATCTTCTTAACATTTTTAATAAAAATACGTTTTTTGGTGGCTTTAAGTGAAATAAAAATCGATGTGTTAAATATTCGTTAAGCGTATAAAAAACAATCCCAAACAAACACGCTAACATACCGATCCATGTGAATAATTGCATTTTTAAAATAATGATGAAAATAAATAAAATACCATACATAATAACGATATCATGTTGTAAAAAGAACTCTTTCCCCACTCTCTTCATCTTCCTTCCCCCTTTTCCAAAAAAACAGCCGCAACATATCGTTACGACTATTTCTTTTATTTTCTATTCTTATTCTATTCACCTTACAAATTTGCCTGCTGCTCTATTGTCGAGAAAAAATTGTTCGATCCAAATATATTTTGCTTTGGAATAATATGTTCCACCGCAAATACTGTTACTTCTCCTCTTTGAACCTCTCCAATAATGAGCCCAAATATTTCATGATTTACCGCAAACGTCGGTTGCTTTGTTTGTAGTAATCTTGCTGCATTATGAAATACCGCTTCATATAGTGGATTCCTATCAGTAATTTCTTTTCGGATTTTTGGTGCTAGCGTAATAATAATTTCTTTTCCGTCAATAGTGGTTCGATACATAAAAATCTCCCCTTCAATCTTATGTGAACAACTGTAAAGCTTTGTATGCAAAATGGATAGAATATCCTACTAAAATAATACCTGCTCCGGCTGTTATATAGCCAAGTGCCTTTTGCTTTAATAAAGTTCTGCCAAAATGGACAGAAAAAGCGATATTTAAATTCCATAAAATAATGCCAAGGATAATACAAAGACTGTACAAAAAGGCTTCTTGTTTCGTTACTTTCGTAAGCAATGAGCTAAGTGTACTTCCGTATATACCAAACCAAAAAACAAGATTTAATGGATTGGATATCGCAATTAAAAAACCTGCCATAAACGATTGTTTAAGGCCACCTACCTCTTCCTTTTTATATTCCATATTCGTGTGGGAAATTCCTTGTTTTACACTTTGAAATCCTAAATAAAATAATAAGAAAAACCCTGTGCAATACATAAAAGCTTGTACATATGTATACATAAACACAGAAGATAAACCGAAATAAATGAGAAGCATAAACAAAATATCTGCAGTCATTCCACCAATTCCAACAACCCACGCATGCCAAAAACCTCGTTCAATTCCTCGTTTTAACATTTCAATATTAATCGGACCTACCGGCGCAGCTAATGAAATACCTAATACAATTTGTTGTATAATCGCTCCAAACATCGCTCTATCCTTTCTACTTCCTTTACTATTAAGTAATGATGTAATGATTAAAAATAGACTAGCTTTCATCAAAATATTTACTACTAAAATACCCTTTTTTATCCAAAATATGCAAAAGAGCCATCCGAATGATGACTCTTACTTTTCTAACTTATGAAGAAAAGGACATTTTCCTTTTATCGGCTCCACATCGTCTCCTATGAAGTATTGTTTCCATTCACGATGATCTGGATCACCATAATGACTAATATTAGGATGCTTCGGCAGCTGATCCCACTTTTCAACTCGATCTCGGACCGTTTGTCTTGAATATGCCCCTTTAGGACGATCCCCTTCTAATCCATCAAAGATGGTGCGTGGCTGAAACCCAATAACGAGAGAATTTCCTAAATGCCTAGTTTTTCGTTGTTTATAAGCTGGCGCATTTCCAAATGCGAATATCGGTTCCCCACCAAATGAAAATTCCCATAAGTAATGGTCGGGGTCTTCAGGAATTTGCTTCGGCCATGTTTGATCATCGTTTTCATGTAAATATTGTAGTACTTTCCAAAAGTAATCACGATAATATTCCAGTGATTGTTCCTCACATTCCGGTTCTACAAAAAGAAAAAATCCTCTTCTTACAATTGGCCGCTCTTTCATCAACTCTAAAAAAGCTAGCATTGTATGTGGCAAATGACTCCAATCATTATGAGAAAGAAATGAATAACGAAGTTCATTCTTTTTCAAAGCTGTTAAGCCGAAATAGCACGGAAAAGTTGGTTCTAGCACGACACTCGAAAAATTTTGAAATTCTTTTGTAACCCAATTTGGTATGTCAGTTCTCGTTCTCATTCCTTCATTATCTAATAAATAAGACTCATTCATTCTTTCTTTCACCTCATTATGTATAGCATTCAATTAAGAATATTACATACTCGGCCTGTCCTATACCTATTTAAAAATCTGGCTGAAAAATTATTTAAAAATACAAAAAAATAAAATCGCTTACTTGACTAAATTCTACCAATTCGTGTATATTTAAATTAATCATTTAGCAGAATATTCAAGATTATAGCATTTTTAGTTTATATTATCTTTCAAATGAATTTCACTAAATGAAAAAAGCAAATGTTTTTAGGAGGAATTGTAACATGCAAGGAAAAGTAAAATGGTTTAACAACGAAAAAGGTTTTGGATTTATCGAAATGGAAGGCGCTGACGATGTATTCGTACATTTCTCTGCTATTCAAGGTGACGGCTACAAAGCTTTAGAAGAAGGTCAAGAAGTATCTTTCGATATCACTGAAGGAAACCGTGGACCTCAAGCTGCTAACGTAGTAAAACTTTAATCCAACATATAACAGGAGGTTACCTTATTTGGTAACCTCCTTTGTTATTCCTTTGTATATTTCCGTTTTACAGAGCAAAAACTATGTGAAATGCGCAATATACAAAGGAGGAATTATCAATGGGATCAGAAGTAAATGATTTTGAAGAAGTAAAATTCCGTGTAGAAACAGCACAAAAAATGGTAGGATCAGCGACAATTTCAATGGATCCAGATACATTAGAGCATGCTACTACTGCTGTAGAAGCCACTCGCTCTCAGCTTGAAATTATGAAATCTGTTGCGACAGATTTAGATGAGCCATTTCTAATGAATGAGGAAAAAAAATTAAGTAAATGCGAGCATCAATTAAATGAAGCAAGACACTAAAAAACATCCAGAGAATTTTCTCTGGATGTTTTTTCATGATAACTGTTCTCCATACTTTTTCAATGTTTCTCCAACTGTACATTGCCTAATACAAAAGGAATGAGCATAATACTTACTATTTGTCTTTCGATTATGTTCTCGCAGAAAACACCCTTCACAATACGTTTCTAATAAGTCATTTACCTCTGTAATGAGTTGCTTTTTATCCACCTTTGCACCTCTCTATTCGGTTATTTCTTTATGACTATCAATGACGGTTCCTTCTAATGCTTGCGTAGCTAATTGATGCGCTTCTTTATTTTGTTTTCTAGATATCGGTTCACAGACAAGTTTTAACTTCATTTGCTTCGCTTTTTGTTCAATTTGATCTAAGTAATGATTTAAATGCTCATCATAACAAGGCCATTCTCCAGCCAATTGCTGTAGTACAACTTGCGAATCACCGCGAAGCGTAACTGCTTCATACTTAATCCCTAATTCCTCGAGTATATTCATGCCGTATAGTAGTGATGCATATTCCGCTTCATTATTATCATATATACCTTCTATATATGCATTACGACGAATTCGGTATTTTGTATTTCCTTTTTTATAGTATACACATATACCTACTCCAGCTTCTTTCGTCTGAACATCATACCCTCCATCAAAATAAAAGACTATTTCTTGGGTCTCTTCCTCCACTTGTTTACTCAGCTTTTTCATTTCCTTTAATGACCATTCTGCATCCATTTCATCATAAAATGATAGTTCTTTCACTCTTCCTGTTTTCTCGAAATCCTCTGCAAATTGCAGTACATCTTCTATGTTCATATAGTCTGTCGTTAATTCCGTCTGCAAACCGCGCTTCGTTTTATACAACCAATGAATTTTATATTTCATACTAGATTCCCCTTATATAAGACTTCTTATATGTAGCCAGCTAATGAAAGCCTCACTTTATTTTATTATATTGTATCAAGAGTGACAGCATTATATTCAATTTGCTTACATACAAAAAGAGCTATCCCTTTAGGAATAGCTCTTTCATCTATTACATAAATCTTTCAAATTGTACTCGTTTATTAATCCAGTACATTACAGGCATACCAATTGCCATGACAACAAATTCACCAATGGCACATGTTAACCAAGTCAACATAAATGGTAAATCAAATGCAAGATGAAGCTCAATTGCAATCATAAACATTGTAATTGTAAAAATAACTGTATTAAAGATCATACGAGCCCAAACACCTTTAATAAATCGCATAGAAATAATCGTTGCAACTAATGCAAGAATAGATTGCCCTACTCCAAATACTAAATCGTAAGCGATCATTGGTGAGAAAAAGAGATTTGTTAAAAATACACCTAATACAATTCCGTAAATTGCTTTTTTATTAAATACAACAAGATGATTAAACATCTCTGAAATACGAAACTGTACATTTGTAAAGCCAAATGGCTGAATAAGCATAGAAACAGCAATATATAATGCCGCTAAAATACCATTACCGACTAATGTTCTAATATTCATGACAAAATCTCCTTAGTTTTTTTACGTGGGATGGTTTCGAACCACGTCATTCGTTTTTTAAGCAACAAGATTATATTCTACGCAATACACACTCTTTCGTCAATAGTTTCCTATCATTAACTACCTTTTTTCTTTTAGACAACGTATAATAAAACATATGAAAGTTTTAGGAGGTTTCACTTCATGACAGCAACAATTCAAAATGAAAAAGTGATCGTTTCCATTTCTGACAAAGGTGCAGAATTACAAAGCGTTCGCTTAAAAGAAGATAACACTGAATATTTATGGCAAGGCGATTCTACTTATTGGGGACGCCGCGCACCAATTTTATTCCCAATTGTCGGCCGATTAGTAGATAATACATATTACGTAGATGGTGAACCATATTCTTTAACACAACACGGCTTTGCTCGTGATCTTGCATTCTCTGTAAAAGAACAAAGTGAAACGAAAATCACTTATATTGTAACTAGTAATGAAGAAACATTAAAAAAATACCCATACGAATTCGAATTACTCGTTTCTTATGAGCTAGACGGACAAATCGTTCATGTAACATATGAAGTAAATAACCCTACTTCAAAAGAGATGTTCTTCTCAATCGGAGCACATCCTGGTTTCAACTTCCCCTTATTAGAGGGCGAATCATTTACAGATTATCATTTATCATTTAATGGTTCTGAACGTTTAGAAACAAGCGTATTAGAAGGGCCTTACCTTTCAAGTACAAAGCAATTAATAGCTGAAAATACGAATGAATTACCACTTACATACGATTTATTCAAAAATGATGCACTTATTTTTGAAAATATGAATACGGATGAAATCTCTATCCGTTCTCATAAACATAATAAATTTGTAAAAGTAGAATTTGACGGATTCCCATTTGTCGGCGTATGGACACCAGGCGAGAATGCACCTTTCTTATGTATTGAACCTTGGTACGGAATTGCCGATGAAGTAACTCCAGCAAAAGATTTCAAGGAAAAAAAAGGAATTCAATCTTTACAAGCGAATGAAACATTTACATGTCGTTATAGTATTACAATCGGCTAAGTTACTCTATCCCCTACTTAAAAGGAAACATATAAGTAGGGGATCATCTTATCATTTGGAGGTTTCTCATTTTGATTGAAGTATATATTGATGGTGCATCAAAAGGAAATCCTGGTCCTTCTGGTGCAGGCGTATTTATTAAAGGGGTGCAACCAGCTGTACAATTATCATTGCCTCTTGGGACAATGTCCAATCATGAAGCAGAATACCACGCTTTACTTGCGGCATTAAAATATTGCACGGAGCATAATTATAACATTGTCTCTTTTCGTACAGATTCGCAACTTGTCGAGCGAGCTGTCGAAAAAGAATACGCAAAAAATAAAATGTTTGCACCACTATTAGAGGAAGCACTGCAGTACATAAAAAGTTTCGATCTCTTTTTTATTAAGTGGATTCCAAGTAGTCAAAATAAAGTAGCTGATGAATTAGCTAGAAAAGCTATCTTACAAAATTAACGGGGGTATGAGTGTGAAAAAAGATTGGATTGCTCCTCTTGCTTTATTATTTGTCTCTTTTATTTGGGGAGCTACATTTGTCGTCGTTCAAAATGCTATGTCTTTCGTTGGTCCATTTACCTTTAATGGTATTCGCTTTTTATTCGCTGGAATTATTTTATTATTCGTTCAAATGATTTTCGCAAAAAAAACTACAAAACAAGATATAAAACAGAGTAGCCTCGCTGGATTAATCGTTGGATTCTTTTTATGTGTTGGCTATGTGTTACAAACATTTGGCTTACTTTATACAACTTCTTCAAAAGCAGGTTTCTTAACAGGACTTAGTATCGTTATGGTACCCATTTTGTCTTTTATCTTTTTAAAACAAAAAGCTACTATTTTTATCGTAATGGGCATTGCTGTAGCAACAGCTGGTTTATACTTATTAACGGCTGGTGATTCTTTTCAATTAAACATTGGAGATATACTCGTTCTCGGTTGTGCAGTTGCTTTCGCTGCTCATATTCTTGTTAACGGCTTCTTCTCTAAGAAAATATCACCTTTATTATTAAGCACGTCGCAAGTATTAGCTGTCGGCATGTTTTCTTCTATTTGCGCCTTTTTGTTTGAAGATTGGGAAAAATTATTTTCAATAGCACTATGGACGAATTCTTCCTTTTTATTTGCTCTATTTTTAACTTCCCTATTCGCGACATCCATTGCTTTTTTCATTCAAACCTCAGCACAAAAACATACGTCTCCAACGAGAGTAGCAATCATTTTCGCAATGGAGCCCGTTTTTGCTGCCTTAACAGGCGTTCTCGTGGCAAACGAGCAACTTTCTGTTTCTGCTATTATCGGATGCCTATGTATTTTCCTAGGCATGGTTTTTGTTGAATTACCTTCCAAAACAAAAAAAGAAGCGCAGGCTGCATGAAGTTACGCTTGTAACTTCCGCATAAAAGCCTTAGCGCTTTTTTTATCGGTAATTTCTTCTTCTTTCAATCGTTCTAATAACGCAACAAAATAACTCCCATCAAACTGTAATTGATGTTTAATTGTCGCTTCTATTGCTGCGTTCACAATTCCATCAGATGCACCCGTATACCCTTGTCCGAACATAATAAATCCTTGTGCTTCCTCTGATAATTTAAATCCTTTCGTATGTAAGAATGAAAGGTAATCTTCTACTGTTTGCATGTTATTCCCACCTACTCAAAAATTCTCCATCTCCTATCATACATGTTTTTACACGCTATGAGAATGAAATTTCTTTGACAACTTTGTAAATCTATCATCTACTGCATAGACAATAGAGGATTTCCTTGCAATATGAATGAATATGTATAGGGGAACTTATTTCATATTAAAGGGGAGACACGATGAAACAAGCACTATTAATTATCGATGCGCAGCAAGAATTAATGGATGGAAATGAACAAGAAAATGAAGTTTTTCGTAAAACCGAGTTATTATCTACACTAAATACAGCCATACAGAAAGCGATAGATTCAAATGCCCTTATTGTTTTCGTAAGAGATATCGATGTTGCTTCTGGCAGCGGAGAAGGATTTGAAGTACATAATGAAATTAAAGTACCTCAGTCTGCAATCCTTATTAATAAAGCAGCAACAAACGCATTCTATGGCACTTCTTTACTCGAACTTTTGAAAGAAGAAAAAATTAACCATATCGTTATCGGTGGATGTAAAACAGAACATTGCATCGACACCGCTGTTAGAACAGCTACTGTACAAGGATTTGACGTTACATTAATTAAAAACGGTCATTCCACAACTGATTCCGACGTATTATCTGCAGAGCAAATCATCGGTCATCATAATAAAACTCTACATGGACATTATAATGTTGATCATTTTTCAGTTGTTAGAGATGTCGAGGAAGACCTTTTTGAACCTATTCATGATCAATATCGTGATTAAGTTGGCTATAAAAAAGAATCCTTTTCACGAAAGGATTCTTTTTTCACCCAAAAACTTGTGCTGCAATGCTATACAGTTCATTACTCCTTTTTAATAATTTATCGCTATTTTTCATCATAACTGGTGGTGTATGAACCTTTTGAAAACCAGTAATCTCTAATTCTTTCATGAAACCATTCTTTCCTTCTGGTACATCCATTCTTAATTTACCATTATGCTCTCTTGCTAAATGATGTACAATCCTCATTGCCATCGCATCATTTTTCGCAACGATTGGTCCTATTATTTTATTTTCTGATGTTTGTACACTCGAACCGTAACCTAATACATTTTGTTCCTTGTCCTTTACAACGATGCACTGTTCACTTTGCATCATTCTTTTCGTTAAAAACTCTTCTCTATTTGTTCCAAACGCACACTCATCCAATTTTATTATTTCTTCTAAATCACACTCTTCATAATTCATCATATAATCTTCATTTCCTACACAATAATCATTCACATTGTACGAGTTACATATGTATTTAGAAACATAGCTTACTACTCTAAATCCTAATTTTTCATAGAGAGGCTTTCCCTCATCCGTAGCAATAAGCATAATGGGAGTTTGAACCGATACGCTCTTCATGCATGCATTCGTTATCGCCTTTCCAATCCCTCTCCCCTTATAATCTGGATGTACAATGACCATTCCGATAGACGTTAATTTCTCCCCATATAATATTATTGCCGCGCTAGCAATTAGTTTCTCCCTCTCATTCCACACACCATATACGATACCTGAATCAAAAATAGTCTCAATTTCTTCTCTGTTATAATCCCACCCAATATAAGAAGATAATGCTACAATATCGTCTATTTGTTCTCTCCTAAGACGCTCCACCTTAATTTCCAATTCAAGCATACTTCATCCCCTTATCTAGACATTTAAATCATTATTACCAAATCAACTTGTACATGTTTCACTTTCTCTTTCACACACATATCCTATTTTGACCAAGACTATATTGTAAATGAGGTGACAACATGCCCATTACGAATCGATTTTCTACCACCACTAACGGCGCACTCGCAATTACAGGTAATACTTTAGGTTTAAGTAAAATTAGTAATCAAAACCGTGCTGGTACAATCGGGGCAATTGGTGCATTCGCAACTACGAATACTGCTTTACAAGTACCTACTTTTCCTGCTGGTACAACATTAAGCTATACACAAAATAGTTCTACCGCTATTTTAAATATCCCTGCTGGTAGTACTATTCTTTATGCAGAACTTGTTTGGGGTGGAAACTATTTATCTCGTGATCAAAACATTACGAGTGTATTAGGAAACCCAGTTTCTTTTACAACACCTGTGTCAACATACTCGATTACCCCTTCAACTGTTACAGCTTCTAATCAAACATTCGTTTCTGGCTCTGTCACATTTGGATTCTATACACGATCCGCAGATGTGACCTCGCTCATTCAAGCTGGAGGGTCTGGCTCTTATACTACGGGGGCTGTCCCAGGACTTGTAGATCCTATAGATGCTTCTAATGGAACAATTAATTCAGCTGGATGGACGCTTATCGTCGCTTATCAAAACGGGACATTACCTGCAAGGAACTTAACCATTTATGTAGCTGGTAACCGTGTTTCTGCAGAAACCGGTAGTGCCGATGTATCTGTTTCAGGATTTTTAACACCTTCAGGGGGACCTGTAAGCGGGAGATTATTTTTAAGTTCTACCGAAGGAGATGCTGATTTAACCGGAGATCAAGCATTATTCGGACCAAATTTCAGTTCATTAAATGCTTTATCTGGGCCAAATAATGCTGTAAATAATTTCTTCGGTTCTCAAGTTAATAATGCTGCCGGAAATTTAGATACAACCGGGACATTTGGAACACGAAATCAAAGTGCTTCTACAAGTACAAATATCTCCGCAGGAAGGCAAGGCTGGGACATTACTTCTATTGATATTTCTCCTTATTTAACAAATTCCCAAGTATCCGCCGCAATCCGTTTAACAACTAACGGAGATGCATATATGTTAAATACAGTCGGATTACAAATTAATATAAATTCACCTAACATACAAGCAACGAAAAGCGTGAATAAAAGTGTCGCTGCAATTGGAGACGTCCTCACTTATACCGTTACTATCCCTAATACCGGGCTTCTTCCCGCCAATAACGTTATTTTTATAGATAGTCTCCCTAACGGTACTTCCTTTATACCTGGCACTGTAACGGTAGATAATGTACCACAAACAAATGCAAATCCGGCTGCTGGTATATCTCTTGGAACAATCAATAACAGCACTTCTCGTACAGTAACTTTCCAAGCAACTGTCGTTTCTCTTCCAAGCCAAAACCCTATCTCTAACACCGCTAATATTACATTTCAATATACACCAATTGCCGGTGGAACGACTTTTAATGGTCTTGCAACAAGCAACTCTGCTGGAACACAAATTAACCTCGCAGATATTAATGGCACAAAATCAGTTAACAAAATCTTTACCGATATTGGCGAAACGTTAACTTACAGTATCGCCTTAGCTAATATAGGAAATATCGCCGCAACGAACGTTTTATATACAGATCCGATTCCTAGCGGGACTACTTTCATTCCAGGGAGTGTAACCGTTAACGGCGTTACTCAAGCTGGTGTAAATCCCGCTAATGGTATATCTGTCGGTACTATTGCTGCTAATTCTACGACTACTGTTTCATTTCAAGTATTCGTTCCTTCTATCCCGCAAACCAATCCAATATTAAATAGTGGTACAACAACTTATCAATACATTCCTGTGCCAAATCAGCCGGCAGTAAGCGGGAGTGATACGACCAATATCGTATCTACTCAAGTGAATAACGCTACTGTAACTATGGCAAAAGCAGTAGATAAAATTTTTGCAGATATTGGTGATACATTAACATACACTGTTTCCTTTACAAGTACAGGTAATACGAATGCGAACAACGTTATTTTTACAGATGTCATTCCTACCGGAACAACTTTTGTCCTTAACAGTTTAACAATAGATGGCACGACACAAGTTGGAGCAAATCCCGCTACTGGTGTGAATATAGGATCTATTCCAACTGGCTCAACAAAAACTGTTTCATTTCAAGTAGTAGTAAACACAATACCCGCGTCAAATGTCGTATCTAATGGTTCAAGTGCTTCTTATCAATATACCGTCAATCCTAGCCAATCACCCACTACAAAAAACATTTCTTCTAATCTCGTTTCCACTCAAATTAACAATGCGAATTTAACATTAACAAAATCAACAAATAAACAATTTGCTACAATTGGCGAAACAATCAGTTATACAATTCTTATTACAAACAGTGGAAATACAGCTGCAACTAACGTACAACTAACAGACCCACTTCCAAATGGAACGATATTGACTCCTGGTACTGTAACACTAAACGGAGTTTTGCAAAATGTAGATTCTCTCGTCGCTTTACCGATTGGTACAATTCCTGGCGGAGCTACATTTACCCTCTCTTTCCAAGTAACAGTTATCAATCTTACTGCACAAAACCCTATCATTAATAATGCTTTCGCCTCTTATCTTTATACTGTAAATCCAAGTCTGCCACCCACTTCAAAAACAGCAAATTCTAATTCTGTTACATCAACAATTAGACTAGCAAATCTTCACGCCACTAAGTCTGTAGATAAAACATTTGCGGAAGTTGGAGATGTATTAACTTATACCTTTGCTCTTACAAACGATGGAAATGTTACGGCGAACAATGTAGTACTATCCGATTCAATTGCGAATGGTACTGCCTTTGTACCGAACAGTGTCATAGTTAACGGCATTACTCAGCCAGGCATTACACCAACTAGCATTACTATTGGTAGTATTAATGGCGGTACTACAATCACAGCTTCCTTCCAAGTATTAATAACTAGCATACCAAATCCAAATCCTATTTCAAATAGCGCTTCTATTGCCTATAACTTTATCGTGGATCCAAATGCATCACCTGTAAGTAAGAACACAACTTCAACCACTACATTTACTCAAGTGAATGACGCAAATGTCATTTCAGACAAAGCAGTGGATCGAGCGTTTGCTACCGTAGGAGATATATTAACTTATACCGTTACTTTGACGAATGCAGGAAGTGTTTCCGCTGATAGTCCTACTTTCGTTGATACGAATCCTGACGGTACTACCTTTAACCCAAACACTTTCCTTATTAATGGTGTACTCCAAAATAACGCCGATCCAAATGTCGGTGTTCCGTTACCTTCCATTCCTGCTAACGGCTCACTTACCGTCTCTTATCAAGTAACTGTCACCTCTTTACCCACACAAAACCCAACAATAAATTCATCTAGTACACAGTATAGCTTTATTTTAAATCCAGGCGACCCACCAACTATAGAAACATCTTTAAGTAACACTGTAAGTACACAAATCAATTTAGCAAATGTAGTTATTGTCAAACAGGTAGATTTAACCATTGCAGATGTTGGGCAACCGATCACATACACAATTGCCCTAGCTAACCCTGGAAATACTCCAGCAAATAATGTAGTCGTTACCGATATACTCCCCCCTGGCACAGCTCTCGTACCAAATAGTACTTTTATAGGCGGCGCTTTACAGCTAGGTGCGGATCCAAGTGTCGGTCTTCAAATTAGTACGATTCCAGCAGGCGGCATTACAACAATTGTTTTCCAAATTAGTGCAAATAGTTTACCTTCACCAAATCCAGTTCAAAACAGTGCTGCACTTCTATATAGTTTTATCGCAGATCCAAATTTACCTGCTGTTGTTAGAAATGCAACTAGCAATATCGTAGCTACACAAATTAATAACGCTAATATTGTTGCTACGAAACTAACGAGCACAAATTTCGCTGATGTTGGCGATGTCATAACTTATGCAACAGTTTTAAGTAATAATGGCAATATCCCCGCCTCTAGTGTAACGTTTACAGATATCATTCCAGCTGGTACTATCTTCCTTCCTAACACTGTAACGATTAATGGTGTCCCTATAGCAAATGCAAATCCTGCTAACGGCATTCTTATTGGTACGATAGGAGCAAATTCATCACGTACTGTTGCATTCCAAGTTTTTGTACCAACTATTCCTGCTTTAAATCCGATTACAAATCAATCAGGCACTACTTTCCAATACACGTACGACCCATCCAAACCAACTGTCATGCAGATGGTGGCATCTAACACTGTACAGACAACTATTAATAATGCCTCTATTACCGCTACAAAATCTGCTGATAAACAGTTTGCGAACGTAAATGATATTATTACGTATACGACTACTTTAACGAATAACGGAAACACACTTGCATCAAATATAGTATTTACCGATGCAATCCCAAGCGGGACGTCTTTTATTCCAAATAGTGTAACAGTAAATGGTACTCCACTCTCTAATGCAAATCCAGCTAATGGCATAGCAATTGATCCAATAAATCCGAATGCAAATACGATAATTTCGTTCCAAGTACAAGTAAATTCCATCCCGAATCCAAATCCAATCCCAAATCAAAGTAACACAGCGTACCAATATATCGTAAATCCTAACTTACCTCCAGCATCCTCTAATGCGCTAAGTAACGTAATAACAACTCAAATTAACAATGCTACGATTATCGCTACGAAATCAGTGAACACACCGAACGCTGCAATTGGAGATATCGTTACTTATACGATTGCAGTTACGAACACAGGAAATATCCCTGCTAGTGCTACAGTTTTAACAGATGGACTTGGACCAGGTGCATCCTTCGTCCCAAATTCCGTTACGATAAATAACGTATCTCAACCTGGAGTAGATCCTTCATTAGGGATTCATTTAGACGATATCTCACCAGGAGGCACTACTTTCATTACATTCCAAGTGAACATCCTCGCTATTCCACCTAGTGGAACTTTAACGAATAATGCTCTTGTAAACTACGAATATGCAGTGAATCCAACTGAAACACCAGCCGTCGGTAGTACTATTACAAATACGACAGTTACACCGATTATTGATGCTACTTTAGTAATAAATAAAAATGCTAGTACAACTTTCGCTACAATTGGGGATACAATTACATTCACTTCATCTGTTACAAACACAGGAAATACAACTGCTAACAACATTGTTTTTACAGATTCCATTCCAAATGGCACTGCCTTTGTCCCAAATAGCTTTAAAATAAATGGTGTAACTGTCCCGAATGCCAATCCACAAAACGGTATTACTATTGGTAACTTGAATTCAAATGCATCGGTTACACTTAGTTTCCAAGTAAATATTACAACTCTTCCAAATCCTAATCCAATTCCGAACAAATCATCTCTTCAATATAGCTTTATTGTTGATATAAATGAACCGCCTGTTTCACGCACCGTTAAATCCAATAAGACTTTTACACAAGTAAATACTGCCTCCGTTATCGCAACAAAAACTGCGAGCAGTACATTTGCTGCTGTTGGAGATACAATTACGTATACAACTACGCTCACTAATAGCGGAAATACTACCGCTAACACACCTGTTTTTATCGATATATTACCACCTGAACTTTCATTCGTGCCTGATAGCGTACAAATTAATACGATCCCACAACTCGGCTTTAGACCAGATAGCGGAATTTCTTTAGACGCAATTCCAGTTGGAGGAACGACAACAATTAGTTTTCAAGCGATCGTCGGCTCAATACCAGCTACAAATCCAACTTTAAATCAATCCAGCACGACATATTCCGTCATTGTGGATCCTACCCAGCCGCCAGTGACAGAAACAGCTACAAGTAATCCGACTTTAGTACAAATTAACGAAGCAATCATCCAAGCAACGAAAAGCGTGGATCGTCTATTTTCTGACATTGCTCCTGGAAATTCATTTTTAACGTATACAGTTTTATTAGAAAATATTGGAAACGCAACTGCTACAAATATCATTTTTACAGATGCAATTCCAAATAATACCGTATTTATAGAAGATAGTGTTCGAGTAGGCGGGGTTTTATTACCTGGAGTAAATCCAGCGAACGGGATACCCATTGGGGATATTATTGCAGGAGATTTTATAAACGTCACTTTCCGTGTGCAAGTAGTTAGCATCCCAAATCCTATTTTTACAATCGGACCTGGAGGACCAAACTCACCAGTTGTAAATGGCGCTTCCATTGAATATCAATTTATGACAGGTCCTAATTTACCACTTGTTTCACGAAGTACGACATCTAATTCGGTTTCGACACAAATAAATGCTGGGGAAATCGCACTCGTTAAATCTGTAGATAAAACTTTTGCAACGATTGGCGATACCATTTCTTATACAATCACATTAAGTAACCCTGGAAATGTCACTTCACAAAATATAATTTTCACGGATATTTTGCCTGATGGAACGACATTTATATCTGGCACTCTTGTAAATGATTCTGGTGCGCAGCAAATTGGAAATCCTGGGAACGGGATTCAGATTGGAAATATAAACCCTGGTAGTACGGTTGCCATTACGATAAACGTACTTGTTACAAACATTCCAAGTATAAACCCAATTTCAAATTTTAGTTCTGTACAGTTTGCACATGTGGTCGATCCTAGCCAACCTGCCGTATCACAAACAAATATATCTAATACGGTTTCAACAAAAATTAAGAGCGCTATATTAACAACTACAAAAAGTGCCGATAAATCGATTATTTCTGTCGGAGATACGATTACGTATACAACTACGATTACGAATACCGGTAATACACCAGCAACGAATATAACATTCACAAGCGCTATTCCAGCAAACACTACATTTATACCAAATTCGGTCACAATCAACGGTGTTCAGCAATTTGGTGCACAGCCAGCACTTGGGGTAACTATACCAAATATCGCTCCTGGTGAAACAGTAACTGTTACTTTCCAAGTAAATGTTATTTCAGTGCCCCCTTCAAGTTCGATTATGGGTAACGATACGATTTTATACTCTTATACTGTTGATCCAAGCACAGCTCCTGCTACTACTTCTACTTCAACGAATATCGTTACAAACCCTGTACTAGATGCTATGATAACAATGGGAAAATCGGTCGATCAAACACTTGTAACACTAGGTGATACGATTACCTATACGACACTTTTAGCGAATAATGGGAATACAAACGCTACGAATATTACGTTCACTGATCTTATTCCAGACGGCACAACGTTCGTTTCGGATAGTGTCACAATAAATGGCATCACACAACTCGGCCTTAACCCTAATACAGGTATTACGATTGGGTCAATTGCTCCTAACAGCTCAATAGCAATAGCATTTCAAGTTATCGCTACTTCTACACCAGCCCAAAATCCTATTTCCAATTCCGCTACTGCTTCTTACACATTTATCGCTGATCCAAATGCACCAATTGTTTCAAGAACTGCTACTTCAAATACAGTGTTTACTACCATTAATACCGCTACCATTCTTTCATCAAAACAAGTCGATAAATCATTTAGTCATATCGGGGACACACTCACTTATACTGTTACTTTAACAAACAACGGAAATTCATCCGCACAAAATGTTATATTCACAGATACTGTGCCGAGTGGAACTACATTTATTACAAACTCTTTTTCTATTAATGGCATTCCCCAAAGCGGTGCGGACCCATCGAACGGTGTAAATATTGGGCCTATAACAGCTGGGAATACAGTAACAGTTTCGTTCCAAGTTACTGTAACGTCATTACCAACCGAAAATCCAGTTGTAAATTTCTCATCAACATCGTATCAATTAGTCTCACCACCTGATGCAGAAACTTCAATTAGCAATCCTGTTTCAACGCAAATGAAAGAAGCTATATTATCCATGACGAAAAACGAAAGTGTATCTTTTATAGATGTCGGGCAAACTGCTTTTTACACTACTTCTATTTCGAATATAGGAAATACAGATGCAGCCAACATTGTATTCACAGATGTATTACCGAGCGGACTCACATTTATTCCTAACACATTAACTGTTGATGGTATTTTACAACCTGACGCGAATCCAAATACCGGTGTATTACTTGCAACACTTCCGCCTAATGAAATATATAGTATCGTATTTCAAGTTGCGGTTAACAGTATCCCACCTATTAATCCGGCACCAAATACAGCATCAACGACGTATGAGTTTACTGTTGATCCTGTTACCCCTCCCGTTTCAAGTACAGCTAATTCTAACACTACGCTTCTTCAAATAAACAACGCAACTATTATTAGTACAAAAACAGCTAATCTTGCTTTTGCGGATGTTGGTAATACAATAACATTTACACTTAACCTTCCTAATACCGGGAATGTGGCTGCAACTGATGTTACCGTTATCGATATTCTTAATAGCAACTTAAGTTTCGTTCCAAATAGTTTCACTGTTAATGGTCAAACCATTCCAAACGCTGATTTATCTACTGGTGTAAATATCGGTTCAATTAATGGTGGAAGCACATCAATTGTCACATTCCAAGCCATCGTTTCAACCCTACCAAACAACAATCCTATTTCTAATTCGGCTCTTACCACTTACCGTTATATTGTTGATCCAGATCAGCCGTTCATTTCAACTTCTAATCAATCTAATACAACGACGACACAAATTAATAGCGCTATCCTTACTGCACAAAAAAATTCAAATGTAGCAACAGTAGATATTGGGCAAGATATTATCTACTCCGTTACGATTACAAATAGCGGAAATGTTAGTGCGACGAATGTTATTTTTACTGATATGATTCCAGACGGAACCTCCTTTGAACCGAATAGTTTTACACTTAACGGAACTACCATCCCAAATGCAGACCTAATTACAGGCGTTCCAATTGGAGATATCGTACCAAACCAGTCTGTCATCGTAGCATTTCATATTAATGCCGATGAAATTCCGCCTATAAATCCAATTACCAATCAAGCTAGCGTTAGTTTCCAACATATCGTTAATCCAGCTAATCCTCCCGTTTCAAAAAACATTACTTCAAATAGTGTTACAACAACAATTGAAAGTGCTATTTTAACTACTACTAAAATCGGAGATAAAGCTTTTGCAACGATTGGTGATACGATTACGTATACAACTACGATTACGAATACAGGAAATATTCCTGCTAATAACGTTATTTTCTCAGACCCGATACCATCGTGGACACAATTTGTTGCAGGATCAGTTATTGTTGATGGCACTCCATTAGCATCTGCTTCTATCATTGACGGTATTGGCATAAATACGATTATTCCAAATCAAACTGTAACAATCGTATTTCAAGTGCAAATTGTAAGCAACCCAACAACATTCACACCTGAACTCCAAAACTTAGGATTTGTAAACTTCCAATATAATGTAGGAAATGCATTACAGGCTCAGCCTGGCAATGTGGAAACGAACGTCTTCGTTACTTCTATTAATTCAGCAATACTTTCAGCTGTAAAAACTGCTAATACTGCCTTTGCAAACATCGGAGACACGATCACTTATACAGTTTTAATTCAAAATAACGGGAATACAAACGCTACGAATGTAAATTTCTCAGATTCGATTCCAGCAGGAACGACTTTTGTTGAAAATAGTTTCACTGTAAATGGAAGTACCATCCCAGGTGCAAATCCAAATAACGGAGTGAATATAGGAACCGTGAATACTGGTAGTTCCTCAACCGTTACGTTCCAAGTCATCGTTACATCTACTCCACCTTCGAACCCAATTACAAACGTTGCATCTATTCAATACGAATTTATAGTTAATCCGGCCTCTCCTCCTGTTACAGGTACAATAACTTCTAATAGTGCTTCCACACAAATTAATAACGCTACTGTTACAACTGTTTTAGAAGCAAATCGATCAATTGTATCTATCGGAGATATCATTACGTATACAGCAACATTAACGAATACTGGAAACTTCCCTGCAAATTCTGTATTACTCATTAATGGAGTTCCTGAAGGAGCATTATTTGTTCCAAATAGTGTTACGCTTAACGGAATTTCACTTCCAGATGCAAGTCCAACTCTCGGTATTCCAGTTGGCATTATCGCACCAGGTAATTCTGCTACGATTACGTTCCAATTTCTTGCAAGTTCTATTCCACCGCAAGGAGCAATTATAAATCAAGCACTTACAAGTTACACGTATATTGTTGACCCAAGTCAACCTCCAGTTACAGCAACATCTTCATCAAATACGGTAAATACAGCTGTCGTTGATGCATCGCTATCTGTAATTAAAAATACAGATTCCCTCGTACAGTCTACTAACGGTACAATCACTTACACTGTAGTTGTTCAAAATAACGGGAATACAACTGCAAATACAGTTACTTTAACAGATCTAGTCCCAGAAGGAACTGCATTTATTCCAAATAGCGTAACGATTAATAGTGTTTCAGCTCCAGGTACTGATCCAAACGTAGGAATCTCATTAAACTCTATTGCGCCTTTGGAAATCGTCATCGTCACATTCCAAGTTATCGTTCAATCCATTCCAAGTGTGAATCCAATTTCTAATATAGCCCGTATTGACTATACTTTTATCGCCGATCCAACTGCCCCTATCATCTCTCGAACCATTACGTCTAATCCAGCTTTCACACAAATTTCGGATGCGAATGTTCTTTCTTTAAAAGCCGTCAATGCACAACAAGCAACAACAGGGGATATTTTGACCTATACGATAACACTAGAAAATACCGGAAATATTCCAGCTACTAATCTCATATTTTTAGATACAATTCCAGAAGGGACTACATTCGTAGAAAATAGTTTTACACTTAATGGAACAGCTATACTTGGTGCAAATCCGAATGCAGGTGTTACTTTGCCTAACCTAGCAGCAAACGCTACTCACCTTATTTCGTTCCAAATTCTTATTAACGATCCATTCTCACAACAATCGATTACAAATCAGTCTAATACAACATATACAATTCAACCAGACCCAGGACAACCGCCAATTACTGAAACATCTACAAGTAATATTGTCATTACAAATTTCGTGCAAGCACAATTAACAGTTACAAAAACGTCCAATCCAATAACTGTAGATATTGGCGGAACTATACTTTATATTTCTGAAGTGAAAAATACCGGAAATGTTGACGCAATAAATATTACTTTTACAGATTCTATTCCAGCTGGGACTACATTCGTTCCAGACAGTGTCACAATTAACGGTGTACTTCAGCCTGGTGTAAATCCAGAAAACGGAATACCAATTGGAACGATTCCACCAAACAGTTCCAAAACAATACTATTTCAAGTACAAACAAATAATCCACCAACTGAAACTGAAATTGTAAATCAATCATCTGTAAATTACCAATATGTAAGTATTCCTACAGCTCCACCAGTGAATCGCACTGCAAATTCTAATATCGTTACAACATCACTTCAAAATGCAAATATTATTTCTGTTAAACAGGCGGATGTTACTTTCGTATCAATCGGGCAAATTATTACCTACACAAATACACTACAAAATATAGGAACTGTTCCAGCTAACAATACGGTGTTCATTGACAACATTCCAGAAGGGACTATATTTATTGAAGATAGCTTATCAATAAATAATATAATTCAGCCTGGTGCGAACCCTGAAAATGGAGTAACTCTTGGCACGATACAACCAGACGAAACAGCCACTATTTCATTCCAAGTACAACTTATAAGTATACCAGAGGGCAACACAGTCATTAACATTTCAGACACTTCGTATGAATACCAAATTGATCCTAGTTCTCCTATTATTCAGCGCAGATCGTTATCAAATGCAGTAAATACTGAAGTGCGGACGGCAAATGTTAGTGCAATTAAATCCGCTAACAGATCTATTACACGCATAGGTCAAATCATCACATATACAATCGCAGTTACAAACGCTGGTACAGTACCTATTACAAATACTCTCCTAATTGACGCACTTGCTGCTGGCACCACATTCGTTCCAAATAGCATTCTTGTAGATGGCATACCAAGACCTAATGAAAATCCAATTACCGGAATCACCCTTGATATTATCCTTCCAAACAATACAATTATCGTTACATTCCAAGTAAATGTAGTCTCTATACCTTCTCAAAATAACATTAATAATATCGCCGTCATCCACTATGAGTATCAACCAGACCCAAGCTTACCACCAATTTCAGAAACGACATCTTCCAATAGTACAAATATACAATTTATTGATGTGATTCTTATCGCTACAAAATCCACTAATACAGTATTAGCTAATATTGATGAAACCATTGAATATACAGTACTCATTCAAAATAACGGATCCACTACAACTAACTCCATCTTTTTTACAGATACTATAGAAGATGGAACAGTATTTATTCCGGGAAGTGTAACAGTTAACAACACTGTACTTCCTGCAGCAGATCCGAATATCGGCTTTTCCATTCCTAATATCGCATCAGGTCAATCGACAACAATAACATTCCAAGTTTCCGTTACGAATTTACCTGCCGTAAACCCAACACCTAATACTGCAAACATCGTCTACGACTTTATTTTCAACCCTGACTTTGCACCAATTCAAAAATCTACTACTTCCAATACTACTTTCGTTCAAATTAATGACGCTGATATCGTTTCACTTAAAACTGTTGATTTGACTTCTGTAGCAATTGGTGACATTTTAACTTATACAACAACTTTAACGAATACAGGAAATACGGATGCTACTTCTGTTGCATTTACAGACAATATTCCTGTTGGAACAACTTTTATAGACGGTAGCGTTTTAGTAAATAATATTCCACAACTTAACGCGAATCCAAGTACTGGTATACTTGTAGGAACGATTGCTCCTAACACTTCTATCCCAGTCACGTTTTCCGTTACCGTGGTATCTCTTCCAGCTAGCAATCGTATCCAAAACCAATCAACTTCTCGTTATACAATTAATGGTGAGGAACAAATATCAACTAGTAATATTACCTTCACTGAAGTTATTTCTGCTAGTGTAATTGCGACAAAAACAACGCCTATCCAATATGCTGACCTACAAACGATTATCCCTTACACAATTTCCATCACAAACAATGGGAATATACAAGTTGAAAACATTATCGTTACAGATATCATCCCAGCAAATACGAGCTTTATAGAGAACAGTGTTATTGTGAATGGCACGGCTCGTCCAAATGACAATCCACTTAGCGGGATACAACTTGATAACATTCCACCTAATACAACAGCAACAATTCTATTCCAAATACGGGTGAATTCGATTCCGCAAACCAATCCAATCTCTAACACAAGTACAATTGAATACCAATACACGTTACCGAATCGACCACCTATTACTGAAACTATTATTTCATCAGCTGCCGTAACAACAATTAATCACGCAAATTTGAATAGTAATAAAGCTGTTGACCTTGCATTTGCAACGGTCGGTGACACATTAACGTATACGATTACACTCAATCAAACTGGTAATGTTGCAGCAAATAATGTAACCATTCAAGATATGATTCCTCAAGGTACTACATTTATAGAAAATAGCGTCATTGTAAACGGAGAGGCCCTTCCGGGAGTTAATCCAGTAAGTGGTATACCAATTGGCACTATAACTGTTGGTGGAGATGCTAGTGCTTCATTCCAAGTTTCTGTAACTTCTATTCCAACACCAAATGAACTCAACAACAACGCAATTACTACCTTTAACTATATAGTCAACCCAAATAACGTACCTGTTACAAATACAACTACAACAAATACCGTCACAACAACTGTTCAAAATGATAATGTCGTTGCCATAAAGTCTGTTAATGCTACGAATGCATTACCTAGTCAAAATGTAACCTATACAATTACGATTACGAATAATGGTAATGTGACTATTGAAGATATTATTGCTATAGACACCGCACCAGTAGATACAACCTTCGTTACGGGAAGCGTTACGATTAACGGAATCACTCAGCCTAATGCAAATCCTGAAAACGGTATTTCGTTAGGAAACCTTGCTCCTAATGAATCTACTATTATTACTTTCCAAGTAACAATATCTCCTTCGACTCTTCAACCTGCAATCAATAACGATGCTTCTGTTTCCTATGCTGTTACCATTGATCCGAATGAACCGCCTATTACAATTACAAAGCAAACAAATACCGTTACAACAACAGTAGTTGATCCGATGGTTCGCATTGAAAAAACAGCAGATAAATCTATCGTAGCAACAGGGGATACGATCACTTTCACATTAGAAGTGATAAATCATTCACCAATTCCTACAATCAGTACTTCAGTCCTAGATATCATTCCAACTGGTACAACATTTATAGAAAACAGCGTAACCATTAACGGCACTCCGGTTCTAAATGTCCGTCCAGACACTGGTATTAATATTGGTGCTTTACCAGCTGGTTCAGTAGCAACAATAGCATTTAAAGTTCTTGTCACTTCTATCCCTTCAAACAGTACAATTATCAATTCCGCAACAGTTACAGCCGCATTCCAGTTGACACCACAAGATCCAATTATTACTTTCATTGTTAATTCAAATATCGTTCGTATACCCGTTCAATTTATAACTGCGACAGTAGTGAAAGGTGCTTCCGTTAGCTCAGCTTATTTACACCAATATTTTGATTATACGGTGCGTATTACGAATACTTCTGATATTTCACTTTCAAATGTTTCTTTACAAGATACCATTCCAACAGGTTTACAATTTATGAATGGAACTGTCTTTATTAACGGCGAACGCTCTCCACTAGCGAATCCGAATATCGGTTTCCTAGTCGCTACTAATTTGGAACCGAACGAAACAATTATCGTGTTATTCACAGTACAAGTAATAAGTCCACCTGTTACTAATGAATTTAAAAATACGGCCAATATTTCATTACAACTTCAAGTCTCGCCTACCGATCCACCAATTACAGTAACCGTTACAAGCAACGAAAATATTGTCACCTTTATTTCAGAAAACCCTAATGAAACACTTCCAAATTTTAATTGCTTCTTTGACGGGGAACGCTTCATACGCATTACTCCTCGAAATGTACGAAATTACTTTTGGACTTGGATTTGGTGGGATTAAATGAAACAAAAAGAGATTGTAGTTTGGTTGAAACCAAATTACAATCTCTTTTTCATTCTCTTTATCGTATCACTTAATAACTCGTCCAAGCATTTATAACCGAGCATCATCTCAAGTTAATTTAGTCGTAATAAGTTGGCCAGCCTCATTAATCGTTACTTTCCATTTCGCTCCACTAGCAGTCTTCATGACGATACCTTTACTTGCTTCTATTTCAATATCTCCAAACATTCTTCCACCAGTTGTCGCTAACCAAGCATTCCCATTCTCCATAGAAGACCTCGCGAACATACGATTAATCCGAAAACGCTTATGGTCTTGAACGTAACCACTGAGTGTAATTCTTATTTTGTATAACTGGCTCGCCTTCATATTCGATATAATTGTATCACCTACATTTAATGGAACGTCTAATGCAACAACCCAATTTCCAGTTGCACTTAATGCATATTCAATTTTAATTTTCTTCGGGCTCTCTCCCCATCCAAAATACATGCCAAAACAATTCAACATTTGGATTGGATTTTTCGTAAAATCTAATTCAATCACAACTGGATTACTATCTGGAACATCGATATAGTTTACACTTTGTTCATCTATTAAATTAAAACAATTTGCAAGATTCCCCCCGTAAGGTAATTTCCCACTTGCTTGCTTAACAGTATACTTCTGCTGAGCATTTACTAATATATCATCTTGATTCCCTATTAAATGTGGTTTATTTAACGTAATCGGCAACTGAATCCGAAGAGATTCTTCATAGGTAGACTTACAAACATTGTATTGTCCTTTATCTACAATAGTTGTGGAAAGTACATTCGAAAAAAGGTAGTTACGATGCGAATTAGAAGAAAATTCAATGACAATCTGTTCACTACTCATCCGGTACGTATCCCAAATCATACAATCAAATGTATTATAGGCACCCGTACAACGAATGACTTTTTTCGTTTGCTGTCTACATTGTACTTGAATATCATGAAATGTATTCCCTGAACTTTCATTTGGCAAATCACTATTTCCATCTACTTCTATCCCATATTGACATCCATCAATAAATATAGATTGAAATACATTTGCGTTAATCCAGCAAGGTGTATTTATATCATCTATAAATTCTGTCTTTAAATGTATTGCAGTTTGAAAGTTTTTAATTTGAATAAAGTTAACTTGAAAGAAACTAATATAATCCCATGCTTTTTGACAATAAAAGTGTATAGCCTTTCCTTTATATGACGACGTTGCATTTATTATATTTATATTTGATATAAGAGAGTGATTAGGAACTTCTATTTGTTGCGAACCGGAAACATAAATAACTGCAGATTGAAACACTGGATTTATAACTTGAACTGTACCACCTGTTATAGCCGCATTCTGTTGCAGTTCAAACGCATTAAAATCTCCATCAATTTGTAACGTAACAGTAGGATCTAGCTCTAACCTTACATTTGATTTAATAACAATCGGCTTTACAATTTTGTACGTATTTACCCCTGTAATTCTAACCGTCGAAATTCGGTTCGCTACACAATAATTTATAGCTTGCTGAATTGCTAATGAGCTATCATTCCCTGAGTTCGGAACTGCTCCAAAACAATCAATATGAACGCTATTTTCTGGTGCACAATCTTCTTGTGATGAAATATACTCTGACAAAATAAATTCACTCCTTATATTACCTTTTTCATATAATATGTGAGTTTTCTCTTAAAAGTTTCTATAATAAAAAAAACAAACGACTTCTAAAGTCATTTGTTTAATTCATATAAATCTTTCGTTTCTTCTATCATTTTAGTTAACGAGAAATATCTCTCTGCTTTCTCTCGTGCTTTCAGTCTAATACCATTCACCTTTTCTTCATTCTCTTTTAATTCCTCAAGCGCACTTACAAATCGTGATTCGCAATATTCAGATATCAAAACACCTGATTCTCCATCTATTACCGCTTCATTTATTCCGCCGACATCTATTGAAATAATTGGTGTCCCTGTGGCCATCGCTTCAATTACCACCATCGGAAACACTTCACGAAAAGATAATAAAAGTAAGGCATCCATATTTCCTATAAATCCATGTGGTTCCGAAATATTCCCTAACATCTTTACATTTTGCTGCAATCCATACTTTTCTATTTCTTTCATAATAGACTCTCTCTCTGGTCCATCACCAGCAATATAAAACTTAAAATCATCTCTCTTTTTCAACACATTTGCAATTTTTACAAATAGTTGATGGTTTTTTTCTTTGGATAATCTAGCTAATATCCCTACATGATAAGTAGATTCGGTCTTTTTCTGCTGGAATAAGAACTTTTCAATATCTACACCGTTATAAATTGTCTTTATTTTTTCTGCAGCTACATGCATTGAAATTAAATTATTTTTTTCAAACTCACTTACTGTAATAATATTGTTCACATATTTATTCATGAAATAACGAAAAAGAATTGGCATTTTCTTTTCTAATATCGTTACATTATGTTTCGTATACACGACTTTTATCTTTTTTTTCATAAACTTTTGAAGCAAAAAGGAATATAAGACCATTCGTAAACTATTGGCATGAATAAGTTCTATCTTTCGTTCACATATTTCTCTTCTTAAGTAATAAATATTTCTCAAATGATTCCATCGACTAAGCAACATGAAATTTTCTTTTCTAGTAAGAGATTCATATAGTTCTCCATCACCAGCAGCTGTATAAACTGTAAAGTTCTCATCACGCAAATTGCTTTCCAATTTACAGAAATAACTTTCAGCTCCTCCAATTATCAATTTGTCTGTCATCAACAATATATTCATAATTGCGTCTTCCCAACTACATTAATTTTATTTTTTCTATAGGCATGAAAAGCATACTTACTAAAATAGTAAAAGATTTGCGCTGTATTCAGTCGTTTTTGTTCCTTTAATAATTTCCAATACCGAAAAGCCGCTCTCATTTTATTTCTCGAAACAGAATTTTCTACAATTCTATACTTCGCTAACACTTGCTGTATTCCTTTCGCCTCATGCCCTTCATGTAATAAGTTTAGCCATAGCGCTGTATCTTCCGGCTGCACATTAGGCATTTCAATATGCGGAATTTTTTCACGATCAATCATTACTGTTAAACAACCGATAATTGTATTTCCTGCCAAACGATGATAGTCAACAGATTTTGGTACATTCACTTCTCGATTTAGTCCGTTACCGTTTTCATCAATTAAACTATACGATGCATATGAAAAGGCCGCATTCATTTTTTCCATAAATAACAATTGCGTTTTCAATTTATGTGGCAACCATATATCATCGCTATCTAAAAAAGCAATATATCTTCCTCTCGCCTCTTCAATCGCTAAATTCCGAGCTTTAGCAGCACCAACATTTTCTTTTAATGATATTGGTCTAATACGCGAGTCCCCTTCTATTATTTCTTTAATTTTTGCAAGAGATTGGTCAGTTGAAGCGTCATCAACGATAATCATTTCCCAATTTTCATATGACTGATTCTGTACAGATACAATCGTCTCACCTATAAATCGTATACTATTATAAGAAGGTGTTATTACAGAAACATGAGGCGCCTTATTATGTGCTGATAGACATTTTACCATCTACCTTTCCCCTTCCTTCATATATTGAAATGTACTTCACAACCATAGCTAAAAATAAAAAAAACGCTTCGTTAATAATGAGTGACAATGACATCATCTGAAATAAAAATGCAATCATAGTCAATAAAAGATACGGTTTTTCACGAAACAGAGTATACTGCGTTAACTTGACCATTAATACGAATAAAAAAGCGCTGTATAAAAGAAAACCAATTGTACCCGATTCAGACAAAATTTCTAAAAAGGTATTGTGCACATATAATTTTTCGTTAAATTGAAACTCATAATAATTCGAAAAATTAAACGCACCGATTCCGATATATGGATTGGATAAATAATATTTAAAAGCAGCTTCCCATAATGTAAATCTTCCACTTCCATTATCGTGCGAAAAATCAGAAATTCGTTTATTCAATATGTCATCCAATTGGCCACCCATTACACTATTTGATAAACTAAAAATTACTACACCAAATAATAGTAAACTCATTATTATTTTTATTTTTTTTGCAAAACTAGATGTACATACATATACAAAAACGACGAGCACAAGTGCTAATATTCCTCCCCTTGAAAAAGTTAATAAACTTGTCGTAACACATAAAATCAATCCTAAAATGTTCGTCATATTATGTAGGTTTGTCATATAATACATAAAAAATATTGTATTGTAAAAAATAAAAATGTTAGGATCATCTAGCAAACCAATCAATCTTGGATACCCTCTATCAACTAATAGTCCAGCAAAGGTTTCTCTTTCTTCTCCACCGTACAATCCAAAGTGCTGTAAACCGACTATATACAGTATTAGGCTTACAATATTGAATATAATTCCCACATAGACAATAGATGATTCAAGTGTTGCTATTTCAACATTTCCTACTAAATTTCTCATTATAAAATAACACCCTAAAACAAGTAGCACACCAAAAATCATACGAATACTAGCATGTAAATATATAGAAAGAATTCCACTGAAACAATAGATGAAATAAAATAATAAAAATACAATTTCATGAAAATATAGCTTTTGAATATGAAAGTTTTTAACTGTTAAACAAAAATATATGACTAAAAAAATCATATATATCTTCAGCGAAAATCCAATATATATGTTGTATTTACTTAACATGACAAATAATATTAAGAGCATAATCCATTTCATCGATATTTTCATATTATTTTCCATAGGCTATATCCCCTGTTTCGTAATATAATCCTTTTTGCGTGTTTTTTTTATAAACGAAAGAAGAAGTTTTTTCAGCTCATAATCATATAGGAATATACCCACTACTACGATTAACGTATTAAGAACGAGTGCAATGAAATGATATGTATGCAATATATATTGCACTCCAATAAAAGTTACGCCAAAATAAATTGTATAAGGTATTACAATTTGAAATACAATTTTCCCCTTCACTACACTTACTGCTATATACCCAACTAAAGCTACAATTTCAAATAAAACCATAGCATAAGCCGCTCCTATCACTCCACCAATACTACTAAAGCTATAAAGCATAATCCCACCTATCACTAATGCTATACATTGCACAACCGTTCTTTTATTTTGACGTCCACTCGTTGTTAAGCCGTCAGCTATAGCAATATTTAAACTTTGCAGCACAATGAGAAATGATAATATTTGGAGTGGCTCTACTGCATTTCTCCATTCTTCCTGAAAAAATATAGAAATAAAGTATGGCGCTAAATGATATAAACCTATCGTCATACATATTCCCACAATCGCCATTGATTTTATTTGAAGTAAGTTTAATTTCGTATGCTCTTCTAAATTATTCTGATTATAATGCCTAAAGAGTACTGGATAAAATGCACCTGCAATCACCCCTGGCACTTGATATAAAGCTGCTGGCATCCGATATGCCACTGCGAAAACACCTACCATACTTAATGGCAATGTATAGTTAAGTAAGATAGGTGCTAATTGTGGCGTACTCATTATTAAAAACCCACTAATAATAAAAGGTGTCAATTGCCAAAATAACGCTTTATGAATTACGACTTTCATATTCATACTCGTCATTCTTTTCATTACATATATGCTGAATACACCACCGATCATATAACCAAATCCATATAAACGAGCAGTTATATAAACTGGTAACTCTCCGAGAATACAAAAACATGTAATGATAATGACAACTGCTGCTGATACAACTTTAATAAGCGCTATGTACTTCATACGCTCCGTTAGCTGAAAGTAGGCAATCCCTATATTTTGCCAAGTTAATCCTATTAACATGAAAAACATTACGTTTATCATCATATAAATCAAATTTCTATCCGCATACATATAATGAATAGCAATATAGCCGATTATAGAAATAAAAATAAGTAAAATCATCCTTACTTTTATATACGATGATAAAATCGTCTCTAAGTCTACTCCATCTTTTGCGCCTTCTCGAAGAAACGTATTTGTAAGTCCTAAATCTGTAAAAAATAACATAACAAACGTCACTGCTATGGCAACACTAAACATCCCATAATTTTGTGCATTTAAAAAATTTGCTAAAGCAATTAAACTCACAGCCTGAAGAAGATTAGCTAAAATCGTGCTATAAAATAGATGGATAATATTATTAACAATAGATCTTCCCATACCTGCTCTCCTTTGCAAGCAACCTACTTACATATATTTATCTTGCACCATTACCGTTCAATACTATTAAAACGGTTTTACATAAAATCCGAATGTCCATCTTAATCGTTTTCATTTCAATATACTCCATATCCAATTTCAACTTTTCTTTCGGATCAAGATTATATCCTCCATTTATTTGTGCCCATCCTGTTAACCCTGGCTTCACTATTAAACGATCCTTGAATTCTGGAATATACGTATCAAATTGTTTATAAAAATACTCTCTCTCTGGTCTTGGTCCGACAAAAGACATATCACCTTTTAAAATATTTAAAAGTTGCGGTAACTCATCAATTCTCGTTTTCCTTATAAACGATCCAACTTTAGTAATCCTTGGATCATTTTCATTTGCCCATTGTGGTCCATTTATTTCAGCATCTTTTACCATCGACCTTAATTTAAATACATTAAATTTCCTTCCATTAATCCCTAAACGTTCTTGAAAATAAATTGGAGCTCCTGCTGTTTCTAAAGCAATCATAATACAAAAGAACAACATAATTGGTAGCGTTACTAGTAACAATATGAGTGAAAATATAATATCAAACAAGCGCTTTATACTTCGATTCAGAATACTGGTCTTTTCTTGAGACGGAATCGTATACAACTTGGCTTGGTTTGTTTCACGAATCATAGATCGTTACCCCCACATTCAAGAATATAAAACTATACCTATTAATTCACATTCTTTCCTCTTTATATTTGCTATCACTTTTTGCACCGTACGTAGGGAATCTTTTCTCTTTTTGACTGCTAAGACCACTCCATCGCATTTCCCTGCAATCATGTGCGTAGCAGGAAGCTCAAATACTTCAGAGGAATACAAGAAAATATAATCAAAATCTTCTTTCCACTTCGCAATTACATGATCAAATTCATCCGTAGCAACTAAAGGTGTACCGGTGTGTACTGTTTTTTTGGCAGGAATACAATATAAGTATTTAGATAAATTACTAGAAAAAGTTGCATAACTACAGGAGGGATCGCTTATTATATCATTCACTGTTTTCGTATGGTTGCTTTCTAATAATAGATGTAGCTTAGGATCGGAAAAATTCACATCGATAAGTAACACCTTTTTTTTCATTTCTGCAAACACTAACCCTATATTGACTATAAGTGAGGCAACAACGCCCCTATCCTTCGTTGAACTAACCGTGAACACTTGTTTTCCCGATTTTTTCAACTCGTGATACACCGTATAAAACTGCTCTTTCATTAGTGCATCATGCGGATCAAATGAAAGTTGTTTCTTTGTCTTAAACATCGACATGTTCACCTCGATATACAGATGATTTCGTATCAATTTCTGTAGATTTCTTTTTTCTTTTCGGTTCCATATTTATGTGACCAATAACAGATACTGTTGTTATTTTCTCTAAATCTTGTTCCACGTATATACGCTCATCAAAATAATCTCGAAATACAGCTAAACCTATTCCAACAAAAAAACTAACAATTAAAGAGATAGGGATAATAAGTTGCAATTTCGGAAACAACTTTTCAGCTTTTTCCTGTAACTCAGGGTCAGTTAATATTTTTATCCCCTGTACATTCGTATACTGTTGAAAGCTTTTTTGAGATTGTTCTGCCAATGACTTTACAATTTCTTTGACGATTGTAGGATCTGAATCTTTTACTGTAACAGTAACGATTTGAGAGTTGTCCATATTCACCACTGAAATTTTTTGTGCTAATTCATAAATTGATTGCTCTAATTGTAAATTTTTTTTAACTGTTGAAATAATGAGTGGACTTTTTAATATATCAACATACGACGTTACAAGTTGCTTATTTTCCTGTGTTTTATTCACTGCATTTTCCTTATTAAACCCATCTAAATTCCCAACGAGAATTTGCGTTGAATATTGATACGAAGGCTTTAATACATACATAGAAATAAGAATTAAAGAAACTGTTACACAACACATCGTCAAAATAATTGTTACTACTCTTCTTTTCAATAGCTGCTGAAAATCCTTCATACTAATTTCTTGCTTCAATTATTTCACCGCCTTTGTTTGAATGACATCCTGCAACTCACTTTCTACAGATAGTCTTTTCTTTTCTAAATTCGATTGCTTTGTTATATACTTTCCGATCCTGAATGCAAATTTTTCTACAAACAAATAAGAAATTATTGCTAGTATAAACGAAAGAATGAGCGATAACATTAAAACAATGGGTAACGGAAATATTTTATGAAGCATATACACTAGGGAAAATAAAGATATGATGTGGTATAAATAAAGACTGTAAGAAATCTTCCCTAAATATAACAAATATTTATTACGTAGCAAGGATGACAAAGTTGATACTGACAAGCTTAATATGACAAATAAACATGCACTTATCGCTACTACGTAGTCTCGAAATATAAAATTATTAAGTAAATTAATTTCTCCAACAAGCCCTTCATACATATAAAGTAAAACCGCAAATAAAAACCATGCAATTTTCTCATTTTTAGTACGATTACTATAAAAAACTATTAAATTATTTTTATATTTCGCAACTAGTGCTCCTAGTAAAAACAGCACTGTGTAATGCAGAGTTAATGCATAACTAGTTAATGTTAAACTTGAGTGAAATAAAAATAAAATCACGACAGAACATATACTAAAACTAAACAATGACAATAATGAATACCTCAACGTTTTTCGTAAACAAACCATCAAAACTAACGGAAAAATTATCGATATTCGCATTTCATGAACAAGTGACCAAATTACGCCGTTATACGCATCTGTATTATATTTCCCAATCAATAAAATATGTTGTGCGATTAAGCTTAAAGAACTTTCAATCGTCCATGAGCGATTAAACCATTCACTTAAATTAGAAATACCATATTTACTCATTGTAGTCTGGCATAAAATAGCTATACTTATTGCTACGATATATGGAATATAGATTCTAGATATACGCTTCAAAAGGAATGATCCATAGCTATCGTAGTTTTTTTGAATGGATCTATACAAAACAAATCCACTCAAAACAAAAAAGATAATAACAGATTCGTTACCACTACTAAAAATTAGACGAGCAGGTGTTTCTTTTAATAGATAAATAACAAATGGTTTATTATCTTCATAACTGTAATTTTGAAATACTGAAAAAATCATTAAATGATGGCCAATCATTACTATCAATGAAGAAATTCCTCGTATAGAATCCAGTTCTTCATACCTATCCATCGTTTTACATCAACTCCTACTGAAATGATAATAATCATTTCAAAGCGACACCATTATTCATATTCCTCTCCTTTCTTTTCATTCCAATTTTTCATATTAAAATGATTTTATAGCGTAATTTTGAATGTATTGTAACATTTTTTGTAATATTATGAATAGCGAATTTTCAAAATTGATATATACCAATTACAACCTCGAAAAATGAATAATATTGACAGAAAAACACTATAAAAATATCTTGCATAGTTGCAAAATTAAAGAGAAGAATAAAGTTTTTTCAATATAAAATAAAAAAGATAGCCTTTAAAGGCTATCTTTTTTATTTTATTTAATTATTGGCACCACTATATGCTACATGTCGTTTCTCAATTCTCTCTTCAATTTCTTTCATATTTTCTTTATTATTTAATAGTGTTTGTTTATTTTCAATTAATAATTGTTTAAAAGATTTTCGCACTTTTTTTCGCATTTTCATTTCCTCCTTGGGGGATGGTTTATATAAAAGATAAAGAATTATCTGGTTGTTCTTATAATAATTGATTGTTGTGAATTCTATTTGAACTTCATATGAAAATTACGTTTATTTTCTGACAACTTTGTGAACACACAAAAATTTAATCACCCTAAAACCATTTTGAAATTGCTTCATTTCATTATAAAAGTTTCTATCGTCATCAACTTCTATCAATATTTTTGTCGAAACATTTATATACTTAAAATTTAGTTCGATATAATTTTATTTACTACGATACTGTTCGTAAAAACAAAAAGAAGGATGTTGTATAAGTCAAAGTTTGACTTATACAACATCCTTCTTTCAAAACTATTTATAGCATATTGATTAATATTTCAGGTCTTCCCCAATTCATTTCTTCACAAACGAATCTAAGTTTTTCTTCATCCATTGTGTGTAATCCTTCTTCTAGTGAACATGAAATTGGCACTTCACAGTGAATTTGTGCTAATTGTAATGAAATATTTAAGTTCTCTAAATCACTTTCAATCTTTGTACGCTGCGCTTTCGTTAATGATGCTACATTTTCTAGTACAGTTGCTACTGTTCCGTGCTCTTGAATCAGTTTATACGCTGTTTTTTCCCCGATACCTTTTACACCTGGGTAATTATCGCTCGTATCTCCCATGAATGCTTTCGCATGCACGATTTGCCAAGGTTCCACACCTTTTTCTTCCATGATCTTCTCTGGTGTGTAATATTCGTAATTTCCAATTCCTTTGCGCAAGAGCATAACTGTAACGTTCTTATCAACAAGCTGAAGTAAATCCGTATCGCCTGTTAAAATATATACTTCTGCTTCATTGCAGTATTGTTTTGCAAGCGTACCGATACAATCATCCGCTTCATACCCTTTCATACCGATAACTGGAATAGACAATTTCGCAGTCATTTCTTGTACTAAATCAAATTGCGGAATTAATTCTTCAGGCGGCGCTGCACGATTCGCTTTATAATTTGAGAACGATTCTGTTCTAAATGTCGTACTACCCATATCCCAGCATGTTACGATATGTGTCGGTTCAATTGCTTGCATAGCTGTTAATAAATGTTTCATATAACCATGAATCCCGTTTGTAGGGGTACCATCTTGTCGTTTCATAAATTGTCCGTAGACGCTTGTTGCGTAAAAAGCACGAAATAATAGTGCCATACCATCAACTAATAATACTTTTTTCATAATCCCTCTCCTACTACAAAAAATAATAACCCCACGTCATCACGTAAGGTTATATAAATAGATTACCATTCTACGTTTTTTCAACTTTGTCTATTATACATTGTTTTTGTATATTTAGCATCATTTACACATTAAGACATTCTACTACAACAAGTATGAAGAATTCCTGAATACGTATTTTTCCCAGTCGAAACAACTACAGCCTTTGCATTTCCGCCAACAATATACGTCCCTTTGAAACATACATTTTCAAGTTCAAGTGGATTATAATCTTTCATTCGTTTTAAAGGAATAAACCTTTTGCGCTCAAGGTGATAGCAGCTTTCAAATTTCTCAATATTTGTATCTTTTCCTGTTAGCACAGATTCATTTACTAATAAATCATTCGCGTAAATGATACGTACATCCGCTGGTACTATATCACCTTCTGAAAGAAAAATCATATCACCAGGAACAAGCTCTTGTACTGGCAAATTCATCATTTTTAATTCACCGTTTAACCCTGTTACACTAGAACACTCTACTCGAGACACAGTAATTTTCTCACATTGTGATCCATCACGCACATGTTGTTTTGAGAAACCTGGAATCATTCCACTTAGCTTCATCATTACTTCCGCAATACGCGCTCTTTTTGAAGTTAATTCATTTCGGCCATATACTTGAATACGTTTTTGTGCCTCTTTCATAGATAATCCATCTCTTGTTGTTTTAAAATATGCAAATACAGATTTTACATCTCTCGTTGCGATTTCAATTAATAAATCTTTATTTTTTTGAAGCATTGTTTGTTCTTTCATTGATTTTTTACTTAATTTATATGACGTGTTACCCACAGTTTTGTTTGCATATAACATATTATCGTCTCCTCCTGTACAACATAGGAAGAAACGCTTTGTTTCTCAATTTATCCACTTTACCGTAACAGTGTCTAGCGCTTAAACATGCATATAAACGCTACATTATGATAAATATAGAGGGAGGAACAAGTCGTTTCCTGCCTACATCATATATTTTTGATTTGAAGTATATGGGTAACGGAACCGAGTCAGAATTTGACATGCTCCTCACCTCCTCGTTTAATTTTATAGTTTATACTATGAAGTTACTCATAGCTTTGTAACAAAAAGACCCTTACTCCGAAAAGAGTAAAGGTCATGACATACACAAATAAACGATTCCTAATACAATTAGAAATCTACGGACCTCTCCCTCGCCGAGTTTTAGCACTGTATAGCATAGGTACATTACCAGCTACGTTAAGAAAAACCTTAATTCGATCATTCCTGTTGACCCATTGGCGTCTCTCGACATTTTTGGGCAGTAGCATTTCTCTATACAGGAGCCTCACCTAACAGAGACTTATTTTTATTACATAGAAAATGTTACTCTTATTTAAAATAGATGTCAACAGTAGCCTACAATTTTTTCAAAAGGTATGGCGAACTAACGTGTATAAAATAAAAAACTTCACGTTGTGACGTAAAGTTTTTAATAAGTTATACAACCAGCAATTACAATCCCAATGGAAAGCGATAGAAACATAAGAAAAAGACCGACTGCTTGATTATCTTCTTCGAGACTTTTGTTTATATTAAAGCGTGGTGTAAGCCACTCAGCTAAATAATAAACGATAATTTGAGCCAAAATACCAACTGCTCCCCACGAAACCATATCAAGAAGTGAAATAGAATTAGCTGCTGTCGAATATAAAACAATAGCTAACCCAAGTAATCGCCCTCCAAGTACATAGCTTACCGCCTTATTTCCTTGAGCCATTAACTTAAATTCTTTTACTTTCGTTGTCACTTCCATCAGGAAAAGACCAATGCATAAAAGTCCAAGTGTTACTGCTAAATATAATAAAAAATTAATCATATACTTTCCTCCTTTTTATTCCTACCGGTAAATAGTACGATTCATTCCCCGTAATTTTTTCCCCAGCGCGAATGCCTATACTACTCGCTTTTCCAGCAATTAAAAACGAACCAAACACATACGACAGTTTTTCCATCCCTTTCTCTGTTTCCAAGGATACGACTGGAAGTTCTGTATACTTTTGAAATATCGGCAGTGACGCTTTATACGTTTGGTGTACATTTTGACTCATAATATTTTCGTCCTTATCGCGAACGGTAATTGTGTCCCCTTCTCTACCAAATGAAGGTTTTTGAACGAAAGAACTTTTTCCTAAAAATAAATCTAGTTCTAAATATGTAGGTAACATATACTCTTTAATCCACTGTTGTTCCTCATTTGTATAATAAGCACCTTCTTCTGCTAGCCCCCAAATGAGACACTGAATTGATTTTGGCTGAAGTAAAAACGCCGATATAGGATTAACAATAAAAAGCTTCCCTTCTTTTACAAGTTGCAACAGTTCCACACCTACCAAATCTCCTGTTTCAGGATCTTGGTCCTCAATTAAATCTTCTATTGGATATGTTTGGCGATACAAAACATCAATCGGTACTCCATCGCTATCCACTAAAGCATCTTTTGTAATTCTAAGTTCTGACATTGGCACTACTTTATTTTCAACATGGCATAACTGACTCAAATACATAGTCGTATTCCAATCCTCAATATGTTCATGATGTGCTGTAAAAACAACATTTGGGTTGTCTATTCCCTTTATCGCTTCCATAACAGCTTTTGTAACACCAGAAGATAGTAATCGTTCTTGCCCTAAGTTCGGATCATCATAGCCTTGTTTTTCACAAACTTTTCCATTCATTTGAAAGCATTCCATAATAAAAGTTGGTGTATCACTATTAAACTCAAGCATTTTAATTCGGTTATCACCTGTTAAAACGAAATCAAATCGTGAAATAACAGATTCAGGATATAATCCTTTCATTCTAATGAAGGATAAGCTCGCAGGAGGAAATCCAAGTTCAAGAAGCTGTTCGTCACTTAAATGACGTAAAAGTCTAGCAGTCTTAAAAAAACTTTCCCCATTCGTTCAGTTGCTACTTGTAATTGTTTCATAGTCTCATTTGTTATCGAGAAAACATGAAACAAACTATACTCACATTCATATAAATCCGACCAGAAATCCGGATATATCGAATAAAACTCTTTTCGATCCCTTATGTATTGCGACATATGTTAGCCCCCAAATCCTCCCTTTGAACCGCTTCCAATTCCCCCTTTAAATTCCGCAGACGATTGATACGATTTAAACGCCGATGAATTTTTAAAAGTGGATTTATTTTGATAGTATCGCCCACCATAGAAATAATGTCCACGATAACCTGAACTACTATCATCACACTGCCATACCCCAAGTTCATCATCCCAATCCCAATCTGAACAACTATTATCATTCGGTTTTGGGGGAAGATCTTGTGCGCAGCCAAATAAGGTGCCAGTCATTAAAGACGTTACGACACCACCTACTAGCCATTTCGTTTTTGTCACCTTCGCACTCCCCTTTTTAAATTCTATTCCTATTATATAGGATGGCATGATAAAGTAGAAGAAAAAGGAAAAAGAGGGATAAAATGCGCTTAGAATATCGACTTAATGATGAAACGAAAGGGTATCCTGCTTTATGGAACTACGCAAATATTTCTAATCCTGAAATCATCGCACGCATGACTTGTGAATACTTTATAAAGGATAAAAATACATATGTTGTTACTGCAACTTCAGTAGATCCAGACGGCACAGCAGTTATATATATTCAACAAGAAACCTTTTCTAACGATCCTTCAGATCCTACTTACTTCCACATCGGTTTTGAAATTAGAGAGCTAAAGGATACGAGTTCAAACTTGATTGAAAGTAAAGATGTATGGAACTATGAAGAAATTTTGCCATCTCTTCATTCAGATATTATATATATTAAGCGCGACGGCACGCATATGGAGTTCACTTTAGATTCAAGAGAGATTGATGAAGACAGAAAGTGCTATATTTATTATGGAAACTTCACAGGTGAATCGAGATAAAGTGAAACTTTAATCAGTGGGGGTTCTCTTCATCCCCCACTGATTATTACCCCTCACCAATCGGACTTTTATGGGCAGCCCGACCCCCACCTAACTTCTTTGCTTTCGCTGATTTTTGAGGTGGGGGTCTTACTGCCCGTTAAAGCGAGATAACATGGATATATTTATGCAACAAAAAAACCTTACGTATAAAACGTAAGGTTTTTATTTAGCCCCACATATGCCGTTCTCTCTAGATGTCCATAAACCTGCTCTCACAGGTGGATGCTCTCACAAATGTTTGTAACGTCCTTCTTAAAAAGATGGCATGTTAGCTACATTTAAATATTGAACTTCCATATTAAACTTATTGGTTTAAGACATACATAAGCTACGTACACCGTAGGAATTTTATATAATGTTAGTTGAAATAAGACCCCCCGCACGTGCCGCTCCTCGTAAATGTCCAAAAACCCGCTACTCGCAGGTGGATGCCCTCACAGTTACCGTACATCTTCCTCCACAAGGAAGGCTTGATGATGGTCGCTAAATATTGAGCTTCCGTATAACTAACATCGGTTTTAGACATAAATAAGTTACGCACACCGCAGGATGTATTATTTACTTGTCGTTATATTATCACATTGTTTCCAATGTGTAAAATACAAAGTTTTTCGAGCAATTTCTTGCTTGTGACCTTATTTTAATACAAATTATTTTTGCATGCAAGTGATTAATCTTCTTCTTTTGCAATTTGATTTTCTGGGTAAGAAATCCAATCACTCCAGCTACCTGCATACAATTTAACATTCTGGAATCCAGCTAATTTCAATGCAAGAATATTTGGACATGCTGTAACGCCAGAACCACAATATACAATTGTTTCCTTATCTTTCGAAAGATTTTGGAATCGTTCTTGTTGCCCAGCTTCATTCTTAAATTGTCCTGATTGGACAATTCCATCCTTCCAAAAATAATTTACTGCTGTCGGAATATGCCCTGCTTTTGGATCAACTAATTCCTCTACACCTGCATATCGTTTTGGCTCTCTAGAATCAATTAACGTAACATCTGCACCTGCATGAATATTTTCTCTGACCGTTTCCATCGTTACAACCATATGAGCTTGTACATTTGCTTTGAATGTTTTTCGTATAGCAACAGGAATTTCCGTTGTTATCGGTAGTCCATTCTCTTTCCAAGCTGGAAATCCGCCATCTAATATATATACTTTCTCATGTCCTACATAGTTTAATAACCACCAGAGACGAGAAGCATTTGCACCCGCTTGACTGTCATATGCAATTACTGTCGTATGTTCGTCAATACCAGCTTGCGAAAGCTTGTCTGCAAATTCCTCAATATTCGGCAATGGATGGCGACCACCATGTTCTGTTACAGGACTAGATAAATCTAAATTTAAATCAAAATATAACGCATGAGGAATATGTTCTTCCTCATACTTTTCTCTACCCCAATTAGGATTCGCTAAATCAAAACGACAATCGATTATACGGACATTCTCATCTTCTATATGCTCTCGTAACCATTCGACTGTAACTATCATCTTTAACGACCTTCTTTCTCTTGCAAACGACTTACATACTCCATAACCATTTCTTCTGTAACATATTTACGCTGCAAGGTAACACCATTTTTTGCAAGAGCATTAATTTGCTTTGTTACAACATTAATGACATCAACCGAAAATTCTTTCCCATTTGACGCAAGAGATACGGCTGCTTCAATAGCTGCTTCACGCTGCGCATCTAATTGTAAACATGCTTTTACACTTTCATTTTGTTTACGAGAATGTGCTGTAATTGCTTTATGTACTTCCATCTTCTCTTCCCCCTAAATAAGTTATACGTTCTGATTCAATTCCATTGCAAGCCGAATCATGTCACGGCATACAATCCCATTTTCAATAATCTCTTCTTCATAATGCTTCGAAAAGTAATCAAAATCAATAGAAAAAATACGAAATCCACATTTTTGATATAAAGCAAGTTGTGAAACACTAGAATTGCCTGTACCAATTTCAAGCTTTGACATACCATATCCTTTAGCAGTTTCTATGGCATGACTCACTAGCTTCTTTCCAATCCCATTTCCTTGCAAATGCTCTACAACCGCAATATTCATAATTTCCATCGTCTTCGGCCTTGTTTCCAAAAGAACATATACACCGATAACTCTCTCCTCTTGCTTAGCTACATATGTTAAGCCTCTTTGTACATATGAATCAATTTGCTGCTCACTTGGATCAGCAAGCAATAATAAAGGTTTCGGTATAGCTTCTTTCGAAATATACTCTATTACTACATTCATAAAAAATTCCCCTTTCTCTATTGTTCTAATCCCTCCTTGTCTACCATAAGTAATAGAAAGGAGGGATTCACCATGGACAACAATGAGAAAAAATGCAACGTCATCTCTATTGATGGAAAGAAGAAGAAAAGCGACACGTATTCCTATCCAAAATTAGTAGTAGAAAACAAAACATATGAATTTTCTTCATTCGTCTTATGCGGTGAAACACCAGACGGCAGACGACTCGTTCTTACTCATATGATTTCTACCGATGAATTTGCTGGGTTTGTCAAATCTTTAGATACAGTACTGCAAAAGAAAATTGAACGAATCTTTTTCTCATAACGACTAGATCACATAAATTTCTTTTTCAATCTCCACTAACTGCTTTCGCAATTGTTCTTTACTTTGTTCATATAGTGATACATCAATCGTTTCAGCCAATGCAAATAATATACTTTCATAATAGTTCATCACATCTTGCTGCATCACTTTTTGGAATAAGTTCCATTTCATATCCCATTCTTGCTCATAATGATGAACAAATAAATCTTTTTCATCAGCTACATAGTTTGATACGAAAGGCTCTAATACAACTTTAGCCTCTTCTTGCATGGAAGCTTTATCATTTTTTTCAAAAAAGCTTTTTTCATTTTTAAAATGTGCCAATGCTTTTTTGAAATCTTTTATTTCAACTGAAGGGAACGGTTCTTTATGTGTAATATCTTTATATTCATAATCCACTGTTCCATTCATAGAAATTGATTCATTTTCTACTTTACAGTTCACCACAATTTCATTCTTTGCACGTTTCATCGCTTCATCTATCCATTTTTCAAGACGTAATGATGTCGCACGCATTTCTTGTAATAAATCATGCTGAATAAATGCTACTAATTCCATAACGCACTGTTGCAACTGCACTTTCACATTTCCATCCGTTCGCAGCGATGCTGGATTAATAAATTCAGTAAACACATCGTTATAGCGTAGGAATAGACGCTGGTGCACGTAATACAGCAATTCTTTCACTTCATTTTGCATCGCCTGCTCTTCAGCAAGCACACTATATGATGAAATAATATGAAGTAGTTGATCACGCTCTGCTTCATATTTTTTCGTTTGCTTCTCTTTCTCTTCATTCCCTTGTTTTGCACCATTTATCATATTTACTAAAAGCTGATCTGCTCCTTGCAATGCACCATATAAAGCATGAACAGATACGAGCATTAAATCTCTCATCATAAAGGATGTAAATGATTCCTCGAACTTAGCAATCCCAGAGTTTTGTAAAATACCGTACTTCTCTTTTTCAATATTCTTTCCTTGTTTCTCTTCAAGCGCACATAAACTTGAAATTGCGAATAAACGTGGATTTCTAATACCGTATTGCAATAGCTGATCTGCTATATACCCTTTTACCATTTCAAGTTCTTCTTCAGACTCTGCTAAATCGGCCGCATTAATTAAGAAGAACATTTTATCAAGAGCAAACGTATCCTTTACACGACCAAGCTGAATTAAGAATTCACGGTCAGCACGAGAGAACACATGATTATAATACGTTACAAATAAAATAGCATCTGCGTTTTTAATATACTGGAACGCAACATCCGTATGGCGGGCATTAATGGAATCCGCTCCAGGTGTGTCTACAAGCGCTACTCCTTGCCTTGTTAAAGCACAATCATAATACAGCTCCATGTACTCGACAAAACATGATTTTTCTTCATTCGCTACATAATCAGAAAACTCTTCTAATGTAACTTGTACTTGCTCTCCTAAATGAGCAGAAACCGTACCATACCCTTTTTGTACCGCTCGTAAAAAGCTAAATGTTGTTTTTTGCTTCCCAGTTGGTGAAGGATATTTCATAACTTTATCAATTTGTGCTAACGCTTCATCTAACGTAGTAATCTCATAATGAAACAGCTTATAAACAGCTTTCATATCTTCTAATAGAGCTTGCTTTGATTTAAATTGCACGATTACTGTTCCGTGTGGTTTTTCCTCTGTAACTGGCAAAATTTGATTAATCGTTGCCGTCGTCGGATTTGGTGACACAGGAAGTACCTTCTCACCAAGCAATGCATTGGCAAATGATGATTTCCCAGCACTAAAAGCTCCGAATAACGCTACTGTAAATTGTTTCGTTTCCACACGACGCCTTTTTTCTATTACCTCTTGCTGTACGTGTTTCAGCGCTGGCAATGGCTCTAATATCGTTTCAGCTTTCTTCACTTGCTCTAATATACGCTGAATATTTAAAGCTGCCGTTCCTTTTATCTCTTCCTCACGAGCCATTACGTTACTGTTTACGCTTTCCTGTTCTTGTAGTGTGAATTTCTCACTAACAATTTGTGTTTTACTTTGCAATATCTCCTCTATTTGCAATCCTTCTGGTGTAGCAATACGCTCGTGCCAAACATTTTGCAAATAACTTTCATATGCCTCCAAATTGTTACTGTATTGCAACTTCGTTTCTTTTGCTGTTTGCAACATCGTATATTTTTCTATCTCTTCTTCAATACGAGTAACTTCTTCCTTCACCTTTTGCTTTAAAACAACTGCACTTTTATCAAAAATTTGCCGTGCTTTTGTAAAATAACGTTTCTTCAGTTCATTCGCTACATCCGCTGTATAAAGAAGTAAGTAATCACCTGTGAAACCTGCACCTTGTTTAATGACTTCAGCTAACATTTCTGGTCCAAAAGCAATTTCTAATGCATATATGTCTTTCCCAATTTCCTCTGTAAACAATCCTTCTTCTTTTAAGAAGGCAACAATAAATTCTTTCACATGGAAATCAAGTTGCGTTTCAACAGTCTTTTGCAAGGCAGAATAAAAATCATCTAAACGTCTCTGTTTTTCTTGCTCCGTCTTTCCTTTCGCAAATAGCAAACCGACCTTAAACTTAGTTAATTTCGTTTCTAAATACGCATTTGCCAATTCTCTCATTTCAAATGGCATTAAATACGCGTTATCTAATATAGCTTGTAATCCTTTTATAAATTCGTTTCTCACATGAGATTCTTTACTAGCCTCGCGATGTTTAGTTTCCGTTAGCTCTTCTTTCTTTTCAACTATCTCTGAAATGGAAAGCGGTGATGCTAATTCTTCCTCATATTTCAAAAGAGCTTTTTCATTTTCAGAAAGAATATACGAGAAATGTTCCCCCATTAAATATTCTGTTTCTCGCTCCATTCCATCTCTTACATACTGCTCTTTTTCTTTCATAATAGAAGTAATTAATGTTTCTAAGCTTCCAATTTCATTATGTGTATGGTTCATCATTCGTAATGAAGTATAATACACTCCATCTACTTCAATATCCCAGTTAGAGAACGATTGTTTTACACTATCTTTATAATCCTCAAACGATAATTCATTTTCTTTATGTTTATCTATTTGATTTACAACGAGATAAACCGTTTTATTACGTTGTTTCAATTCTTTAACAAATTGTAAATTCACTTCCGATTGGACGTGATTATAATCCATCATATAAAAAATTACGTCTGCTAGATGCAGCGTTGATTCTGTCGCTAGTTGGTGGGCATCATCTGTTGAATCAATCCCTGGTGTATCAACTAACATAACACCTTCAGGAATTGGCGCATCATTCCGATAAATATGAACACCAATTACCTCATCACCGTCTTTACAAATTTGTTTTAACTCTTCAGCTGAATATGCACCGTCATACTCGTACTGTTCTCCAGATTTAACTGTTACAACAACACGATCCATCCCTTTTTCAATTTTGACAACGTTAGCACTTGTCGGAATTGGACTTGTCGGTAATAACTGCGCTTTATATAGATGATTCATCATCGTTGATTTCCCTGCAGAGAAGTGACCGCAGAACGCTATCATAAGCTGCTCTTGTTTATATTTTTGAATCACCTCAAACAACTTTAAACTATTCTCTGCATCGCCGTGTTTTTGCCACTCTTCATAAAAACAAACAAGTTTTTTCATACCGTTTGTCTGTACTATGTTTGTCATCCCCTTGTTCCCCTTTATCCAAGATGTATATACTATACCCGCTATTTGCGAGCTCGTAATCAGTGAGAGTTACCCCTACCCATTGATTACAGTTTCACTTTACTATCATACTAAATTTTCAGCATATTCTCATTAAAAATAAAAAATCCCTTTCATTCTTTTTACAAATGAAAGGGATTTTATGTCATATTACTCATTTTGCTGTTCCTACTCCATTTAAAACATACTTTGCAATAACTGCATATACAGCGACTGTACCTGCTACTAATGCATATACCATACTCATGCACCAACCTTTTTTGATAATGATTATCACTTTTGAATACATTTTATCATTAAAGAGAATCATTATCAACACTTTTCATAAAGAAAGCCCCTTATAAGAAGGAGCTTTACTGCCTGTTTTGAAGAAGGTTAAAACTTGTTGTGCACTCTTATTATATCTCATACTACGCAACTTAATAGTTAAAAAAAATGGAAATCTACCCTATACCCTCCATCTTACATTTTGTATAATAAAAGGGAATTAATTAACAAGGAGGAAAATAATGACACAAAATATTTCACAAGGCGAGAGGATACACTCCATCGATATTATTAGAGGAATAGCTGTACTAGGTATTTTTCTTGTTAACTGGCCTGTTATCGCTGGGATTGACTCACGTGATCTTTCAGGAGTTTATGAGGGGCTAGATAGCTATATCCGTCTGTTCTACGATATGTTTATTCAAACAAAGTTTTATACTATCTTTTCGTTTTTATTTGGCCTAGGCTTTTATATTTTTATGACTCGTGCTGAAGCGAAAACCGATCGTCCAAAAACTTTATTTGTTCGTCGCTTACTTATTTTATTATTATTTGGTTTCTTACATTACGTTCTTTTATGGGACGGAGACATTTTACATACGTATGCAATCGCTGGATTTTTCTTATTTTTATTTTATAAGAGAGAACCGCGTACCATTTTAATATGGGCAATCGTTTTATTAAGTATTTTTCAGTTTCTTATGCTAATTGCTAGTATTGGTATTGCCTTCATGCCAAAGGAGGAACTTGGGTTATCCTTACCAATCATGCCACTTGAAGACTGGGTGTCACAAATACAAAATCGTTTCCATGCATTTTATGCTGATGGAATTGGACTAAACGTATTCATGCTCCCAGAAACAGTTGGGCTATTTTTACTTGGTTTATATGCCGGTAAAAAGGATATTTTCCGCCGTACGAAAGAGTTAGATCCAAAGCTTAAAAAATGGCAAATTATTATGTTCATTTTAACATTGCCAATGTGGTTCTTCATGGTCCGTTATTTCTTATCAAAACCATCTTATGAACCAATTTATATGCAGGCCTTTACAATGTTTAGCGGAAAGACATTATTCATCTTCTACATTTTCACGCTTATGCGTTTATTACAAAAAGAAAAATGGCAAACATTATTACGTCCGTTCCAATACGTTGGTAGAATGGCGTTAACAAATTACATCTCGCATACAATTGTTACGTTACTTGTATTCGGACTATTGTTCAAAAATGATTATCTTGCTCCATTATGGGTAGGACCACTATTCTGCATCGGTTTCTACACGTTACAAATCTTTATTAGCCGCTGGTGGCTGTCACGTTATCAATACGGGCCACTTGAGTACATTTGGCGTCTTGGTACGTACGGGAAAATGATGCCACTTAAAAAGAAAAGCAAGGTCTCATAACGAGACCTTGCTTTTTTTACGCTTCTCTTACTGCACTTTGTATAGAAACTGGCTCTTCTTTTACTTTCGCTTTACGCTGCGGCACCATATTAAATACAATATTTAAAAGTACTGCTGACGCACTTCCAAGTACAATTCCGTTATCTGTTAAAATACGAATATTTTCAGGAAGTTGTGAGAATAAAGTAGGAACGACTGTAACTCCAAGCCCAATCCCAACAGAACATGCAACGATTAATAAATTTTCTTGTCTTCCAAAATCAACACTACTTAACATTTTAATACCATATGCCATTACCATACCGAACATTGCTAACATTGCACCGCCAAGTACTGATTTCGGAATGATTGTTGTAATAGCTGCGATTTTTGGAATGAACCCAAGAACGATTAACATACCACCACAAGTATAAATAATAACGCGATTTCTTACTCCAGTTAATTGAACAAGTCCTACGTTTTGAGAATATGTTGTATATGGGAACGCGTTAAAAATACCACCTAACACCATCGCTAATCCTTCTGCACGATACCCTTTTGTTAATTCTTTTTCACCGATTTTTTTATTACAAATATCAGATAATGCAAAATAAACACCTGTTGCTTCTACAATCCCTACGCAAGCAACTAAAATCATCGTAATAATTGGCGTCAATTCAAATGTTGGTGTACCGAAGTAAAATGGCTCAATACCATGGAACCAATCAGCCTCTCCAACCGCTTGCAAGCTTACTTTCCCCATAAATGCTGCAACGATTGTACCAAATAAAAGACCTAGTAAAATAGAGATTGAACGGATAAATCCGTCAAAGAAACGATACATAATGATAATAAATAGTAACACACCAAATGCTAATGCTAAATTTTCTAGACTACCGAAATCCTTGCTTCCTACTCCTCCAGCCATATCATTAATTGCTGCTGGAACAAGTGTAACTCCAATTACGGTAACGACAGATCCTGTTACAACTGGTGGAAACAGTTTTACAAGCTTTCCAAATAATTTCGCAAAAATAACTACGAATAACCCCGCAGCAATAATTGCTCCATAAATAGAAGACACGCCGTATTGTTTTCCGATTGCAATCATCGGCCCAACCGCTGTAAATGTACAACCAAGTACAACTGGGAGTCCAATACCGAAAAAGCGATTTGATAATGCTTGTAAAATTGTCGCAACGCCGCACATTAATAAATCAATTGAGACTAAATATGTTAACTCTTTTTGATTTAAACCAAGTCCACCGCCCACAATAAGCGGGACGATAATTGCACCAGCATACATAGCAAGCATATGCTGCATACCAAGCGATGCGATTTTAAATGGATGTTGCTTCATCGCTTATTTCACCTCCGCAGTTTCATGCTGTACAAATGTAACTGTGCCGTTATCAAGTGATGCAATTTCTGCTAGTGACTCAACACGAACTCCTTGTTCACGAAGCTTCTTTCCTCCATCTTGAAATGCTTTTTCAATAACAATACCAATACCTGCAATACTTGCTCCTGCTTGCTCTACTAAACTCATTAAACCTAAAGCAGCCTGACCGTTTGCTAAAAAGTCATCGATAATTAAAACGCGATCAGTTTCATCGATATGATTTCGAGATAATGAAATTTCATTCGTTTCTTGTTTCGTAAATGAGTATACGTTTGCAACGTACATATTATCTTGTAACGTTAACGATTTACGTTTTCTTGCAAAGATTACTTTTACACCAAGCTCTAATGCAGCCATAACTGCTGGTGCAATGCCTGAAGATTCAATCGTCACGATTTTTGTAATGTTCTCTTCTTTAAAACGTTTAGCAAATTCTTTTCCGATCTCTTGCATAAGTACTGGGTCAATTTGATGATTTAAAAATGCATCTACCTTTAATACGTCACCAGATAAAACCTTTCCTTCGTTCAAAATCTTTTCTTGTAATACTTTCATGTTTGTTCCCCCTCTTATGCAATAAAAAACTCCAAAAGCCGCCACCACTCGTTACAAGTGAGAGACGCGCTTTTGGAGTTTCGCAAAAAAGAATGCTAAACAAGCAAATATATTCGTCCTCACTCATAGTCAAAGTATTTACGGTACTTCGGTAGAAACTTGCAGGCCATATCCCCGCGATTATATGAGTGTAGCTAACTATTTATTTTATAGAAGGATTATAACGCACTTTTTAATTTTTGGAAAGCATTTATTAAAAAAACACGTACAAATTTTATAAAAACACTATTTTCGTTCGAGTTTTGCAAACTCTTACATTTCTTATTAAAGCTTCGTTAAAATGATCGGACCATCTTTCGTAATCGCAATTGTATGCTCATATTGAGCTGATAATTTACCGTCCATCGTTCTTGCAGTCCATCCATTTAAATCTACTTTAGAATAGCGCATACCTACATTTACAATGGGCTCAATTGTAATGACCATTCCTTCTTGTAGCTCAGGTCCTTGCCCTTGTTTACCAAAATGAAAAATTGCTGGTTCTTCATGAATCTCTTTACCGATCCCGTGCCCTGTAAAGTCTCTTGCAACAGAAAAACCTTCATTTGCTACATAACTTTCAATTGCATAGCCAATGTCCCCTACATGATTACCGATTACCGCCTGGTCAATCCCTTTATACAAAGCATTCTCTGCTACTACTAATAACCTTTCTGCTTCATCAGAAACTTTTCCAACTCTATACGTCCAAGCAGAATCTGAAAGACCACCATTTAAGTTTACTACCATGTCAATTGTTACAATATCACCCTCAGTTAAAGGAATATCATCCGGAAACCCATGACACATTTCATCGTTTACAGATGCACATATCGCATATGAATACCCGTTGTAACCTTTCTGCTGAGATATTGCACCATGCTTTTCTAAATACGCTTCAACAAACGTATCAATTTCTTTTGTCGTAATACCTGGTTTCATCATTTTCGCAATTTCCCTATGACATGAAGCAAGTAATTTCCCAGATTCGTGCATCAAATCTATTTCATTTTTCGTTTTAATTGTAACCATGCTATCTCTCCTTGCTAAACTACTATTTGCTACTAATACAAATCCTCTTCCAAAACTTCCGAATTATAAATCCAAACATCATTTCCCCTATTTTCTGAATGTAAATTTTTATTTCATTCGTTTTTTAGGTATTACATCTAGTATTTTTTATTGATGTTTATTTATAAACAAAGTATATTGTAACTATACTATTAAAAGGAGGATTGTTAAAGATGATGCACGCAGGAAGACTACGTCAGCAAACTTTGAACAATAAGTAACTTAATATGTTCAAAGGCTCTGTTTTCATAAAGCAGAGTAAACGGGATTAGTCTGCACATTTTTAATAATCTTCAACGGAAGAGTACACTTTCCACATGAAGAAAGGCAGATATACGTCTGTCTTTTTTTCGTATATTTTTTCATACAAAGAGAGGCGTTTATTCATTATATCCTCGTTTACTCTTAACCACAGACAGAAGTCCGTCTGTGGTTTTTTTATGATTACATTTTCTTATATCTCGCTACTTTAATCATATTGATGTAGTTAGAAACAATTAGTAACAGAAAACATTAAAATTAGAATAAACATTTGGAGGAAATGAAAATGAATACACTTAAAGTTAAACAATTAGCAAATAAGGAAGGCCTAAATATATTAGAAGATTCAATAGTAATTAATGAATCTGGCGTTGACTTTCAAGTAGCACACGTTAAAGAACAAAACGGGGATAAATGGATACTAAGAATTCCTCGTAAACCAGAATCTATGAGACATGCCCAACGAGAAAAAAAAGCATTAGAACTCATGAAAAAACATGTAGAATTCCAAGTTCCTGATTGGTCTATATTCTCTGAGGAACTAATCGCTTATAAACAACTAAGTGGCGTTCCTGCCGCTACTATCGATATAGAACGACAAGAATATGTATGGAACTTTAATGAAAAGAATGCACCAACTGAATACAATATTTCATTAGGAAAAGTTCTAGCGAATTTACACTCATTACCTCAGCAAAAATTTAACAATATAGGTGTTGAATTGCTTACTGCTAACGAGGTAAGAACTTCTATGAAACAAAGGATGAATCGAGTGAAGAAACAATACGATATCAATCAAAACTTATGGGATCGTTGGCAAGCATGGCTAGCTGAAGACTCTTTTTGGCCATCTCATGTAGGAGTAAAGCATGGGGATATACATCCAGGTCATATCCTGATTGATAATAAAAATAATGTAACGGGCTTAATCGATTGGACAGAAGTAGGGATTGCTGATGTTTCAATCGATTTCACATCTCATTATCTGCTCTTTGGGAAAGATGGACTAACAAATTTAATTCACTCTTATGACAACGCTGGCGGTAAAACTTGGTCAAGAATGGATGAACATATTATCGAACTTCTAACAACGAGTGGTATCACTGTTGCTGAATACGCTCAAGTGTCAGGTTTGAAAGACATGCATGAAATAGCTGTACACATGCTAGCAACTGAAAGTTAATGAAGTTACAAACAAAACAGAAGAAGATTCTTCTGTTTTGTTATTTTTTACATATATAACTCATTCTCAAAAACTCAAAACAACTACCATTCGTCTTCTGGACAAACGTTCCAACTGCTTCAAATCCTGCTCTTTTATACACTTTTATTGCTCTCTTATTAAATGTCGCTACTGATAATGTTATATAATTGCAACCATATTGTTCTTTACTAAAAGCTAGTCCAGCGTTTATGAACTGTAATCCTAATCCATTTCCAGTTATATCGGGTTTCATTCCAAGACCTATATCAACCGCTCCATCATTTATTTTACAAACAGTTAAAAAACCAATGAGAGCGCCATTTTCCTTCACAGAAAATGTATGATTTCCTCTACTGTCTCCCGCTAAAAACTCAGCTAAATCTCCTTCATCTGCCTCTATATCGTAAAAGGAATATTTCCCTTCATAATGCCAGTTATATGCAATTTCTTCTGCTTCTTCTTGCGTCATTACTGTATATGTATAAGTCATTCTTCTATCCCCTTTAAAAAAAGAGCTGCAAGTAAGCAGCTCTTTTTTATAACTCATAAATTTCTTTATACTTCGCTTCTAAATAATCCGCTAAGTAGTTTGCATTTAACCCTTCACCTGTCACATCTTTTAAAATTTCAAGTGGCTTTTTCGTTTTACCGTATTGGTGAATATTTTCTGTTAACCATTCACGAATTGGCGTTACGTTTCCTTCTTCTAATAATGCATCAAAGTTCGGAATGTCTTTTAACATTCTTTGCTTAAATTGCGCTGCATACATATAACCAAGCGCATAAGATGGGAAGTATCCAAATGAACCACCAGCCCAGTGAACATCTTGCAATACACCTTGTGCATTGTTTTCCGGACGAATTCCTAAATATGCTTCCATCTTATCATTCCAAGCCGCTGGCAAATCCTTCACTTGTAATGTACCATCAAATAATTCTTTCTCAAGTTCATAACGAACCATAACGTGAAGCGGATACGTAAGCTCATCTGCTTCTATACGAATGAATGATGGCTTCGATTCGTTAATCGCATCATAAAACTCGTCTACTGATATATCATTGAATTGGCCATCGCTATACTCTTTTAATAAATCATAATTTTTCTTCCAGAATGATTTATTACGACCGATAAAGTTCTCAAAGAATAATGATTGTGACTCATGAATCCCCATAGATGTTCCACTACATAGCGGTGTACCTTCAAATTTCTCAGCAATATTTTGTTCATATACAGCATGACCACATTCATGAATTGTTCCAAACACAGCCATACGGAAATCTTTTTCGTCATAGCGTGTCGTAATACGAACATCCCCTCTATTTAATGTAATCTCAAATGGATGTACCGTTTCGTCAAGACGACCTGCTTCAAAGTCATAATTTAATTGCTTTAATAGCTCTAATGTAAAGTTTTTTTGTTTTTCTTTTGAAAAATGTTCTGATAAAGCACTTGTCTTTAATCTCTTTTGTGACTCCGATATTTCTTTTACGAGCGGAACGATACGCTCACGAAGCTGACCAAATACGTGATCTAACACTTCTACTGTAATACCCGGCTCATACATATCTAATAATGTATTATATTTATATGTTTCATAACCCCAATATGTAATGAATTTCTTTTTAAATTCAACTATTTGTTCTAAATACGGACGGAACATTTCGAAATCAGATTTTTCGCGAGCTTCTTCCCACACACTTTCCGCTTTCGCTTCTAATTTCACATACGCTTCATATTCCGCTTGTGGAATTTTTTTATTTCTATCATATTCTTTACGACACTCTTCAACCATTTTCTGCGTCGTTTCAGGAATTTTATCTTCACGTATTAAAGCTTCAAGTTCTGTTAAATAGTTCCCCATCTCATCTGAAGTCGACATTACAAATACTTCTGATGAAAGCATACCAATTACTTCTGAACGCTGGTCTACACCTTTTTTAGGCGCACCTGTTCTTAAGTCCCAAAACATTAAGCTTAATGCTTCTCCGTAATTTTGTATCTTCTTCACATATGTTAAAAATTGTTTTTCTACTTCATATGTAGCTACTGTCATCGTATAAAACCTCCCTTTCCTACCTCGAACTTAATTCGACATGGAAATCTAAATTCCTTTTATAATAGAAAAAAAGCTTGGCAAGCGCCAAGCTTTCTCCTTATAATTCTTTACCTTCTACTGGTAGTACGTTTTTCACCGCTTCTACCACTTTCTCATCTTCTGTATTAGATAAGAAGATTGATATAGCACCTTTATCGTCGCTCGTACGAATTAAACGTCCAATCCCTTGACGAAGACGTAAAATCATATATGGTACATCTACATCCCAGAACGGATCATTTACATGTTTACGCTTCGCTTCAAACACAGGATCGTTTGGAGGGAATGGTAATGACCAAATGATAACATGTGATAACGATGAACCAGGAATATCTAAACCTTCCCATAAATGAACGGCACAAAGTACAGTCTCTTCTTCATTTTGGAAACGAGAAACGAGCTGACTAATTTCTTGATCCCCTTCATATAGGAACGGAACGGACATTTGTTCTTTACTTACATATTCTTTAAACGCTGCAAGTTCTTGTGTTGTACGGAATAATACAAGTGTACGTCCATTTGTTTTCTGTATATTTTCAAGTGTATATTGACACTTTCTTTCCCATTCATTTTCTTTCGTATGCGATAGTAAGTTTACTGCCATTTGCTCCTCATAATCAAACGGTGAGGCAACTGAGAATGATAAGTAATCTTTTACCCCTAGGCTATTTGCTGTAAATGCGAATGAATCGTTATTAGATAATGTAGCAGACGAGAAAATATACGGGATTTTCTTCGAGAATACTTTCTCTTGTAATACTTCTTCTACCGCACGTGGCATAATCACTAACGTGAAGGCTCCATCACCTTCTTCACCCCATGTAATTACATTTTTCTCGTGCATGAACAGACGAAGTGAATGTTCTAATACATCTAAATGTTCATCAACGATATTTAAGTCATACGTGTTTACTGTATGCATTTCACTTTCAAATACTAATGCATCACCGACTTCACCAATTTTCGCATAAAGTCGCTTCGCTTCAGCAGTTACTTTTTCTGTCACAGTAATTTCTAAACGATCAGAACCGGCAATTTCTTTTTTATTTTCTTGTAACACATCAAAGAATCGCTCTGTTTGCCAAATTGTTTCTTCTACTAAATGCGCAAACTCTTCACGAATATCGTTTTGCAACAATCTCGTTAAAAGTTGCTCCATCATCGTTTGCTTTAAACGATACGTTAAAGCTTTTTGAGCTGCATATTCTACAAGATGTCCTTCATCGAATACCACGCAGCTACTTTCTGGTAATAACGGAATTTGTCCTTCACGTTTACGAGCATCATACGTCCAAATATGATCCATATAGAAATCTTGAGAACAAATAATTAAATCTGCTGCTTTACGATAATGTTCACGAGAAAGAGTTTGACCACAACGATGACGAGAATCACAAGTGAAGCAATCTTGGAAGTAATCCCAATTTACTTTTGACCATTCCTCATCATTTAAAAGCGGAAATTCTTTTCTGTCACCGTAGTGAGTAAAGTTTTGCATCGTACCATGGTCGAATACAAACTGCGGTAATTCGTAGTATACATCTTCAATTACTTCTGGAGCTCGTCCACTCATAACATCTTCAAGTTTACGTAAACATAAATAATTATCCATTGATTTCGCAAGTCTAACATCAACAGATAGTCCTAATGCTTCAGATAACTTAGCAATGTCCCCTTCTTCTTTCACAAGCTGCTCAATTAACGTTTCATCAGCACAAGCGATAATAGCTGGTTTTCCAGTATAACGTGCATAGCAAATTGCATATAGAAGATATACAATTGTTTTCCCTGTTCCTACACCCGCTTCTGCGAACATTACTTTCTTTTCTTGGAAAGCACGTTCTAATTGAAACGCCATAAAAATTTGTTCATCACGCTCTTCAAAACCTTTTTCCGGAAGGATGTCGTAAAACACATCTCCAATCCACTCATTCAACTTATCATAAAAATTATCTTGTTTCCCTACTTCAAATGGTAATCTCTTCTCAGTAAACATCCTTAGCCTCCAACCAAAAAGTTTTTCTATAAAAAGATATAGCAACTGCTACTCATATGTGTGCAGCCACTTTCCCCTGTTGCCATACATAGAAATACACGAAAAAAAATTTTCCTTTCGAAAAAGGAAAATTTTCTTCTATATTAATGACTTTAAATACCGTTTATCAATCGCTGTTTCATGCGAAAGAGCTGACAAATATTCATCTTGTGCTTTTTGTATTTCATCTACAATCACACCTTGACTATCCACTTCTTTTCCGAGCTCGTCATACGTACGGTGAATAGCTTTTTGAATCATTGATAATTGGAAACTATCCATACCACTTCCTCCTTTACGCACTACATAATAGCCAGTATATGCGTGCTGGAGGAGTTTTATACTACGAGTTACGCGGTGGACGTTTTCCGAAGTATTGGTAGTAATCTGTACGGATAAATCCATTAAACAGTTTACGTTTCTTCGATGCATCTTTTCCGTAACACTTTTCAAATGCTTCGTAACTTGTTAATACATACGCTGACCATGTGTCTAATGGGCGGAATACTTGTCCCATTTCTTTGTACAATTGTTCAACGAGTGCTTTTTCACTTAAACGTTCTCCGTATGGAGGATTCGTTACAACATATCCATAATCCTCTTTTGTCGTGAAATCTTTTACTTGCATTTGTTTAAATGTGATCAAATCACCTAAACCTACTTCTTCAGCGTTATCTTGAGCAACTCGAATCATACGATGATCGATATCTGATCCAATGATTTGTAGTGGTTGATTGTAATTCGCTAAATCTTCAGCTTCTTGACGAGCTTCACGCCAGTTTTGTTTACCAATCCAGCCCCACTCATCTGATGCGAAGCCACGGTTAAATCCTGGTGCAATATTTTGGCCAATTAATGCTGCTTCAATCGGAATTGTACCTGATCCACAGAAAGGATCCACGAAAGGACGATCTGGCTTCCAGTTTGTTAACTTAATTAAAGACGCAGCCAATGTTTCTTTTAATGGCGCTTCCCCTTGATCCATACGGTATCCACGTTTATGAAGTCCAACACCACTTGCATCAATTGTTAACGTCGCAATATCTTTGAGCATTGCGATCTCAATACGGAATAACGGACCATCTTCTTCAAACCAAGTTGTACGTTTATATGTTGTTTTTAATTTTTCAACGACAGCTTTTTTAACGATACGTTGGCAATCCGAAACACTGAACAACTCAGATTTTAATGATTTACCGATTACTGGGAACTCTCCGTTCTCTGGAATATAATCTCCCCAGTTTAATGCTTTCGTTTTTTCAAACAGCTCATCAAATGTTGTCGCTTTGAATTCGCCAACTTTAATTTTCACACGGTCCGCAGTACGTAACCATAAGTTCGTGCGACAAATCGCCTTTTCATCTGCTTCAAATGTTACTTTGCTGTTTTCCACTTGGCATTCATAACCAAGATCACGAACTTCTCGGGCAACTAATGCTTCAATACCCATTGCCGCTGTTGCGATTAAAGTAACTTTTCCCATTTGCATTCACCTCTTATGTATAGTCAAACAATGATTAATAGCAATTTGTCCTATTAATCATTACATTTTACGAAAAATTTTCTCATTAACCATTTTAACTCATAATTTATAACTTCATACAAATAAAAAGCCCTCCTCTAACAAAGGAGAGCTGAGTTATTTCATAGTTGGTTCATAACGTTCTGTAAGCCATGTTCTGTTCCTTTGTACTGCAAACGGCCCACGCCTCGTACTCCGGTGGCAATCATCTATCTACAGGTTATACAACCTGTCCTTTCCCATCGTTCATTTCCTTGGAAAAGATTCCCCTACCATTATTTGGGTTTCTCGCTCGTGGGGTTTACCTCGTTCCACTCCTATCATTTCTTCAAGGACTTCGTCACTGTGGCACTTTAAAGGTAGTCAAACCATATCCGAAAGGACTTAGGTTTTTTCCCTGCCGTTAAACCAGCCTCACAGCCAGAATACCCTAGCTTATGAATTGGCTAGGCACGAACACTACAGCCATCTCAGGCCGTGCGAGCATGGACTTTCCTCTACAACGTTGGCGTTGCAGCGATTACCCAAACGTTATGACATCCATTAGTATAGTGGAAACAAAAAGATTTTGCAATGTTTTTTTCTATGTAAAATGCTTTAACCTTTTTACCACTAGAAATTATTCGTATAACTTACTTCCAAATACAGCTTTTTCTAAATTAGATAGACGTTTTAAAATGTCCGTATTCGTGTTGTTATATACAGGTTGTGCAACTGGTGTTTGTACAACTGGTTGTTGTGGCACTTGCGTTGCTACTAGTTTTTGTTCCTCTAATTCACGCTTTAAACGAGCGTTTTGTTGCTTTAATTGGTCAAACTCCTTGTGGAAAGCTTCATAGTCTTTAATGATCATATCAAGGAACTTGTCTACTTCTTCTTGTTGATAACCTCTCATGCCTGTTTTAAATTCTTTTTCTAAAATATCTTTCGCTGTTAATTTAATTTTATCCGAAATCATTTTCTTCACCTCAAATTTTTGCCAAAACTTTCATTACCTAAATTTTTTCAGAAACAATGCCTTTTGTCAATCATATATACGAGTACTATATTACATATTACTCAGCATTATTCCACTGTTCCTCTTCTATTATATCTTGTAAATCGGAAAAAAGAATAAAATAACTGTGATAATTTTCTATTTCTCCTTTTTTCTTTGCTGCTTCTACAATATATTTAGGACTCCCTGGTTTTTCTTCATCATATACAGCTAAAAGTGCATCACTTTTTTCAATAAAAAATTGATTTTTTAATTTAAATTGCTCTGGGCTTTCGTACTTCCGTTTCGTAATACTATCAATATGGTCTGCTTGAGAGAGAATAAATTCATAATATTCACGGTTGTCTTCTTTCCAGCTTTCTTCTTGTTCTAAAAACGGAGTAAATACCGCTAATTTTAAATCCGGATATTCTACTTGAATGTCAAAAACAACTTCAGCAGCCCATAATTCGACCCCTAACTGTCCACTTATTATCACCCATTCCAAACCTTCTTCTACAAAAGTAGTTAATTTTCGGTGCAATGCTTTTTTTATACATTCCACCCCTGGATGATCATTTTTAAATATACCAAGTTCAAATGGCTTATATCCCGTTACAGCAATAACTTTCATATCAACACTCCAATTACAAAAAAAGAACTAGCATTTCGCTAGTTCTAACATATCATTTACTTTTTAAACATTCCACCAACGTTTGGTCCAATATTTGGACCGAATGGTGATACGTTTGGTCCAA